>NZ_JHXW01000014.1 GCF_000622245.1 Fusobacterium perfoetens ATCC 29250
TGCATGTGTTAAGCATTCTGTCAGCGTTCATCCTGAGCCAGGATCAAACTCTTCATTAAAACTTTATATTTATTGACTAGGTCAATTATTAACACTTACCGTTATTAAACACCAAAATATGGTTGTTTGCTTGTCATATATCTCTATTCTGTTGTTAATGTCCTTAGTTCCGTATCTCACGGACAAGATTAATTATACCTTAGAAATTAAAATATGTCAACATATTTTTTTATTATTTTTACGAATTTATAGTTTTTCTTTATTTTTCAATACTTTCTATTTTATTTTTTATTTCGTCATATGCTTCTTTTCCAAAAATATTTATTAATGTTTCTTTATAAGATTCAATAAATGGTATATATTTTTCTTCATTAAATCCTATTGGATTTTTCTTTCTAAATATATTTGTAAGTGAAAATTCTTTATTAATACATGGTATTATATAATAATCTTCTATTGTAAAGCCATTTGTAAAATCATCAGGTAAAGTTATATATAAAGTATTTTCATTATCTTCTATAAATATTTCTAGAGGCCATAAAAGACAAACTAATGGTTTATATTGACAAACTTCTTTATAAGACATATTTTTTTCTAAACATAAAGAATGTATTCCACAAAGTGTAGCTCTATCTCCTCTTCTATATCCATAAAAACACATCTCAGTTTCTTCTTCTACTTCTTGAATTATTTCTCTTTTTTCTTCTAAATTCAACTCATCATAAAGTTCTTTTTCTTCATAACCTAATTCTTCAACAATATCTATATTTTTTGTTATTTTATTGAAATCTTTTATATTTTCAAAAATAAATTTACGAGTTTTATCTTTTAAAAATGAAGGACTATCTGCACAACAATCATTAGTACAATTAAAGCAATCAAAATTGACTTCTTTTTCAAAAAGTTCATAATCTATATAAGCTGTATACTCTTTATTTTCTATTTCTAAAGTTGTTTTTAATATATCTTTACTTTTAAAATATTTTCTTACTTTTTCTTCTGCTTCTGTTGACATTTCATAAACTTCTTTTCCTTTTGGGTGATTTAAAAATAAAAAATACTTCATAAATTTCCTCCTAGAAATAAAAAAACTTCCTTAATTATATATTATTTACTAAAATTAATCAAGGAAGTTTTATATTTTAAAGCTTTAACATTTTATCTAAAGTATGAATTAACTCTCCTATTATTTTTTCTTCTTTTCCTGCTTTTATATCATCTACAACACAATGCTTTAAATGTCCTTCAAGAATTAATTTAGAAACTCCCCCTAAAGCAGCTCTTACTGAAGAAATTTGATTTAAAATATCATCACAATAAGCGTCTTTTTCTATCATATTGCTTATTCCTTTTACTTGTCCTTCTATTCTATTTAATCTTGTTTTTAGTTTCTTTTTTATATCAGAAGTACAATAATATCCCTTCTTTTCTAAATTACATCCTATATTTCCACAACTACCACATTTATCTTTCTTTTCCATTTTTATCTCCTTACTTTCCAAAATTTTTAAGTCTTAAAGCATTAGTTACTACAGAAACAGAACTCATTGCCATAGCTCCCCCAGCTATCATAGGATTTAATAAATGTCCTGTAAAAAGATACAATACTCCAGCAGCTATAGGAATTCCTAAACTATTGTATAAAAACGCCCAAAATAAATTTTCTTTTATATTTTTTATTGTTGCTTGACTTAATTTTATAGCCAAAACTACATTATTTAAACTTTCTTTAATAAGAACAATGTCAGCACTTTCTATAGCTATATCTGTCCCTGTTCCAATAGCTATCCCGATATCAGCTTGTGATAAGGCTGGTGAATCATTTATTCCATCTCCTACCATAGCTACATTATAACCTTTTTCCTGTAATTTTTTAACCTCTAAATATTTATCTTCAGGACTAACTTCTGATAATACAATATCTATACCTACTTCTTTTCCTATTATTTCAGCAGTTTCTTTTTTATCTCCAGTAATCATTGCAACTTTTATTCCTAATTCTTTTAATTTTTTTATACATTCTTTTGAATCTTCTTTAATTTTATCTTTTACACCTATAACTCCTATAAATTCTTCATCTATCCCTATATATATTGGAGTTTTTCCCTCTAATGCTAGTTTATCACCAATTTCATTTTTAAAATTTTTTATTTTTTTATTTAAAAATAATTTTTTATTTCCTATATATATTTTTTTAGAATTTATTTCTCCAATAATTCCTTCTCCTGAAATATTAATAAATTCATCTATTTTTTCAGTAATTCCAGAAAAATTATTTTTTTCAAATTCTTTTACTATTGCTTCACCTAATGGATGTTCAGAATACTTTTCTAATATCCCAACATACTTTAATACTTCTTCTTTTGAGTATTTTAAATTTTCAATTATAAAATCAGTTACTGCTGGTTTTCCTTCAGTTATAGTTCCTGTTTTATCAAAAACTATCATATTAATTTTATGAGCTTTTTCTAAAGATTCTCCTGATTTTATTAATATTCCTAATTCAGCTCCTCTACCAGTTCCAACCATTATAGCTGTTGGAGTAGCTAATCCCAATGAACATGGACAAGCTATTACTAAAACTGAAATAAAAATAGTTAATGAAAAAACTTCTTTACTCATTGATAAATGAACTATTTCCAAACTTCCTAGTGTATACCAAATTAAACTAGAAATTATTGCTATGATTATTACTATTGGAACAAAATATCTTGATATTTCATCTGCTATTTTAGCTATTGGAGCTTTAGATTCTTGAGCATCTTCAACTAATTTTATAATTTTTGAAAGTATTGTATCTTTTCCTATGGCTGTTGCTTTTATTTTTATTACTCCATTTTTATTTATTGTTGCTCCAAAAACTTTATCTCCAATAATTTTCTTTACAGCTATACTTTCTCCTGTAAGCATAGATTCATCTATATAAGTATTACCTTCTATAACTTCACCATCAACAGGAATGCTTTCTCCTGGTCTAACTAAAACTATATCCTCTTTTTGTACTTCTTTTATATCAATAGTAATTAATTGATTATTTTTTACAATAGTTGCTGTTTTAACTTGTAATCCCATTAATTTTTTTATAGCCTCTGAAGTTTTTCCTTTACTTCTTTTTTCTAATAATTTTCCAAATCTTATAAGAGCTATTATAACTACAGCTGATTCATAATATAAATTGTGAACATATTCTAAGTTTCCATTTATTATTTCAAATGTTCCATATAAACTATATAAAAAAGCTGCTCCTGTTCCTAAAGCAATTAACGAATCCATATTAGGAGATTTTCTAAATAGAGAAGAAAATCCAACTGTATAAAAATTTCTACCTGTTATTAAAATAGGAATTGTTAAAACCAACTGTATTAAAGCATAATTTATAGGATTATATTGTGGACTAATTATTTTTGGAAGGGGTAATCCCATCATATGACCCATTGTAACATAAAAAACTATTAAAGCTAAAAATATTGAAATTTTAAATTCTAAAACTTCTTTTTTTTCTAAATACTCTTTTTTTTCAAAAAATTCTTCTGTAATTTCCTCTTCTTTTATAGCATTATATCCTAATTTATTTATATTTTCTATTATCTTATCTATTTTTATTTTATTTTCGTCATAAATAAATCTTCCATTATTTGTCGTAAGATTTACTACAACTTCTTCTATACCATCTAATTTTCCTATATTTCTTTCTATATTTGAAACACAAGCTTGACAATGTATGTTTTCTATTTTTAAAACTTTTTGTGATAATTTTTTAGAAATATTATTTTCTTTAAAAATTGAAGTTTTATTCTCAGTCTTTATTTCTCTTTTTTCTTCTAATTTATAGTTTTTTTTTATATCTTCTTCAATTTCATTTTCTATTCCATAACCTAATTCTACTAATTTTTCTTCTATATCTTTAACAGTCAATAGATTTTCATCATAAGAAATATCCATTATTTTAGTTGTTAAATCTACTGTAGCTTTTGATACCCCTTTAAAATTCTTAAAATTATCTTGGATTTTATTTACACACATTATGCATCCAACACCACTTAACTTAAATTTCTTTTCCATTTTACCTCCTTATAGGATACCCCCCTACTGTATTTTAACATACAATTTGATATAATGTCAAGAATGTATAAAAATAAAAAGTTAAACAAATCTATTCAAAATAAATTTATTTAACTTTTTTATTCTTATTTATCTAATTCTACTGTAAATTTTAATCTTTCTATCCCTTTTTTTATAGCATTAGCTTTAAATTTACTTATTCCTTTAATTTCTACAAGCTCATCTATGCTTGCTTCTTGAATTTTTGGTAATTCTCCAAATTTTTCTACTAAAGTTTCTATATCTCTATCATTTAATTTCCCGAACTTGCTAAGAATACGATATCCTTTAGGAGTTATTGTATTATCTAGTTTTGAAACTGTTTTTCCTAGACCTAATATTCCTGCTATTTTTGTTGTATCGAATATATCTACATCTTCTATTTCTCCCAATTCTTTTTTTACTCTTTCTATATCTTCATCTTCGTCACCTTTTAAATAATAATCACTTAAAAGTTCATCTTCTTCCTCTTCTATTCCTTTTAACAAATCTTCTAATTGAAGATTTATTAATTTTCCTTCATCACCTAATTCTTGAATACATTCATACACATATTTTTTTATTCTTTTTAACATCTCAAATTTTTGTAAAACTTCACAAACATCTTCTACTGTTACCATATCATCTAATTCTAATATAGTAAGATTTCCTAACCCTTGTTCCAATACTTTTGTATATCTTTCAACTGTATTTAAAGCTTGAGAAGCTTCGTTTGTAAGTTCTAATAAACTTTTTAATTTATAACGTTCTTCGCCTTTATATAAAGTTAATACTCTTTTTCTTTCTGAAATTGCTATGACTAACCTATTTTTTAATTGTTTTGCTGCTCTTTGAGCTGTTCTATGTCTTGTTCCACTTTCATCTGTTGTATACTCTATATTAGGCTGTAAATGAACATTAGCATATAAAATTTTAGAAACTTTTTCATCTAATATTATGGCTCCATCCATTTTAGATAATTCAAATAATCTTTCTGGTGTATATTCACACTCTAAAAAAAATCCCCCATCTATTATCTTTTGAACTTCACTATCCATTCCAACTACTATTAAAGCTCCTTTACTTCCATCTAGTATATTATCTAATCCTTCTCTTAATTTTGTACCTGGTTGAACTAAATTAAAGACATCTAACATTTTCTCTCTATTCATATACTAAATCCTTTCTAAAAACTCATCTAAGTTTTTAAGATAAATTAATTTTAAATTATATTGTTTTTTTTCTATTTCTTTTCTATTACTTTCTGGAACATAAACACCTTTAAATCCTAATTTTTCTAATTCTCTTAATCTTTTATCAATAAAAAAGACTTTTCTTATTTCACCTCTTAACCCTAATTCTCCTATAGCTGCTATCTTTTGGCTTATTTCTACATTTTTATAAACTGATAATAATGATATTAAAACTCCTAAATCAGCTGATGGGTCTTTTATTGATAAGCCTCCAGGAATATTGACAAAAACATCTTTATTCCCCAAATTTATCCCCATTCTTTTTTCTCCAATGGCCATTAAAATTTGTATTCTATTTCTATCAAATCCTTGAACAACCCTTTTAGGTATTCCTATAGGATTTCCTTCTGTTATAAGAGTTTGTATTTCTAATAAAAATACTTTTGTTCCTTCTAAAACAGGAACTATTATACTACCAATATTTTTTTCATTTCTTTCACTTATAAAATATTCAGAAGAATTTTGAATTTCTTTTAATCCATCTTCTTCCATACTAAATATCGCTATCTCATTAGTTGAACCAAATCTATTTTTTTCACTTCTAAGTATTCTATAAAAAAGTCCCTCTTCTCCTTCAAAATTAAAAACTGCATCTACCATATGTTCTAACATTTTAGGTCCTGCAACTTTTCCATCTTTTGTTATGTGTCCAACTATAAAAAAACATATATTATTTTTTTTAGCTACATCTACTATTTTTAAAGTAGCTTCACGAATCTGAGTTGGAGCTCCTGCTGTAGATTCACTATTTTCACTAAATAAAGTTTGAATAGAATCCACTATAACTACTTTTGGTTTTTTGATAGCAACATACTCATAAATCTTATCAATATTAGTTTCTGAAATTAAAAATAATTTATTATTTTTAATTCCTAATCTTTCTCCTCTATTTTTTATTTGAGCTAATGATTCTTCTCCTGAAATATAAAAGACTTCTCCATATCTTGTATACTCATTAGCCATTTGTAATAATAAAGTAGATTTTCCTATTCCTGGATTTCCAGTCAATAAAATAACTTCTCCTTGAACAAGCCCTCCACCTAATATCCTATCAAATTCTTTGACTCTAGTTTTATATCGAAAGTTATCTTCCATTTCAATTTCATTAAAAGAAATTATTTTTTTATTTATTTCTTCTTCTGAAAATATTTGTTTTGTAATTTTTTTATTTCCAACATTTATATCTTTTTCTTCTTCAATTTCTAGGCTTCCCCATTCTCCACAATTTGGACATTTCCCAAGCCATTTTACACTTTTGTATCCACATTCTTTACAAATATACATAGAATTTTCTTTTTTCATTATACCCCCTTTTATTTTGGAGCATATATTTTTCCTCTTTCCAATACTTTTTTAGCTATTTTTTCATCAACATAACACTCTACTTTTCCACCATATCTAGCTATTTCTCTAGCTGCTGTAGAACTTGTATGAATATATTCTTTCATAGCTGGAATAAATACTGTATCGACTTTTTTATCAGAAATCATATAATTTCCATCAGCAAAATATAATTCTAAGGCACAATCCTCTTGATTTCTAACTCCTCTTACAATAAAAGTAATATCTTTTTCTATTAAATAATTTACAATAAGTCCTGAATAATTATCAATCTCTATATTATCATAATCTTTTAATAATTCTTTTACCATTTCTGTTCTCTCTTCTAAAGAAAACCAATATTTTTTTTCACTATTATTGCAAACAACTACTATTAATTTATCGAACATCTGAGCTGCTCTTTTTATTACATCCTGATGTCCTAAAGTTATTGGGTCAAAACTTCCAGAATATACCCCAATCTTCATTTTTCCTCCTATTTTTCCAACGAAATTTCATATTCAAATATTTCTTCTTCTTCAAAAATTATTTGCTTATTTTTATTTTTCATATATTCATTTATAAAATCTATATATACTTCTCTTATTATTTTTAAAACTTCTTTTTTAGTTTTTACATATATTTTTTGGATATCTTTGTCCAAAGAAATTTCTTTTAACTCTTTTAGTAATTCTTTTACTATTGTTTCCGAAGATTTTATTTTCCCTTTTCCTTTACACAAAGGACATTCTTCTTCATAAAAATAACTTAAATGTCTTCCAACTCTTTTTCTTGTCATTTCAACAAGTCCTAAATCAGTAAAATGAACTATATTATTCTTTATTCTATCTCTACCTAATTCTGCTCCAAGTTGTTGTAAAACTAATTCTTTATCCTCTTCCAATTTCATATCTATAAAATCTATAATAATTATTCCACTAAGATTTCTAAGTCTTAATTGTCTTGGAATTTCTCTTGCTGCTTCTAAATTAGTATTTAAAACAGTCCTTTCTAAGTTATAACTTCCTGTATTTTTTCCTGTATTAACATCTATGCTTACTAAAGCTTCCGTTTTTTCTATAACTAAATATCCACCACAATCTAACCATACTTCTTTTTCTAAAGCATTTTTTATTTCTATATTTATATTATATTCATCAAAAATATCTTTATCTTTTAAATATAATTTTATTTTAGCTTTTATATTATTTTCATTAAATGTGTTTAAGTAGTCTATAATTTCTAAATAAACTTTTTCATTATCAACAATTACTTCATCTATTGTATCATTTAATATATCTCTTAATATAGTAGTTACAATATCATTATCATTATATAAAATTTCTCCATCTTTAGCTTTGGAAATCTTCTTTTCTATCTCTTCCCATTTTTTCACAAGGTAATTTATTTCTTTTTCAAATCTTTCAATCGTTTTTCCTTCAGCTGCTGTTCTTATTATCACCCCCATTTTAGAAGGTTTTATCTTTAAAAAAATTTCTTCTAATCTTTTTCTTTCTTCCTCATCTTTTATTTTTTTAGAAATTGCTAAATGATCATTATTAGGCATTAATACTAAATATTTTCCAGGAATAGTAAAATTAGTTGTTACCCTAGCTCCTTTATTCCCACGAGGAACATTTAAAACTTGAACAACAACTTTATCTCCTACTGTAAGTAATTCTTCTATTGTCTTATTACTATTTACTAACCCATTCAAATATTTTTCTTCAAACTCTCTCAAATCATCTATAAAAAGAAATGAATTTTTTTCTAATCCAATATCTACAAAAGCTGATTCCATTCCTGGTAATACATTGGCTACCTTTCCTTTATAAATATTTTTTATTATATTAGATTCATCATTTCTCTCATTAAATATTTCTACTACTTTATCATCTTCGATTATAGCAGCTCTTTTTTGAAAGTCATTAACACTTATTACTATTTTGTTCACAACTCTCACCTATTTCTTTTCTTAAAATTTCTTTCCTAGTATAAATTTTATCATTAATTTTAATTTCTGAAGTAGAAAGGTTATTATTTATTACTATTTTAACTTTTTGAAGTCTTTTTAAATTTTTCTTTTTTATTCCAACTATTTTTGAAATTAATTTTTCATTTGCTTCTATTTCTAATTTTCCTTGAATTTCTTCTAAATTTTTCAAAAAATTAAAATAAATCTCTCCATCTACTAACTCTCTAAAAGCTGGATGAAAAGCTCCTTCTACACTGACTCCGCCATTTCTTAAATCTTCTGATGGTTGAAGTCCTACTCTTATTATATTTATATTATTTAATTCTAGCAATGAACAAATTTTTCTACATCTTTTTATCGCTTCTTCCAAAGTAAAGACTTCATATTCTCCTCTTTTATACATTCTTTCCATCTCTGTATCTTTTATTATAAGAGTTGGATATACTCTAACATTTTGTGGAGCTATTTCTATTACTTTTTTTACTGATTCTATATCACTTTCATAGGAAGAACCTGGTAATCCTGGCATTAATTGAATTCCTAAATTAATTCCATAAGATTTTATAAGAGAAGAAGCTTCGTATACTTTTTCAATAGGATAGTACCTAGCACTCTTTTTTAATACTTCTTCATCTAAAGATTGTACTCCTAATTCTATGGTTGTAACATGATACTTTTTTAATTGATTTAGTACTTCTTCATTTATATAATCTGGTCTTGTAGATAATCTTATCCCTTGAACCATTCCTTTATCTAAATATTCTTTAACCCCTTCCAAATATTCTTTTTGTTTTTCCATAGATATTCCTGTAAAAGTTCCACCAAAAAAGGCTACTTCTTTATAAGAATCTTTTGGAAGTATTTCTAAATATTCATCTATTATTTTTTTTAAATCTTCTATTGTCACATCTGTTTCTCGTCCATTTATTTTTACTTGGTTACAAAAAACACAAGCATTTGGACATCCAAAGTGACTTATAAATATTGGTATATTATAATGTTTCATTAGTACTTAACACCTAACTTTTTACAAAGAGCTTGTGCTGCTCCATGTTCTGCCATTTTTTTACTTTTTCCTATACCTTTTTCTTCTATATCTTCTCCAATTTTCACTACAATTTCAAAAAGTTTTTTATGATCTGGCCCTGTTTCATTAATTACTTCATAAGTTGGTACTTGTTTATACACTTTTTGGCTATATTCTTGTAATATAGTTTTAAAGTCCATTATCTCTTCATCTTCTTCAACATGATCTATATATTCTTTTAAATGATGTAAGGCTATTTTTCTAGCTGTTTCAAAATTCGAATCCAAATAAATAGCCCCTAGTACTGCTTCAAATAAATCCCCTAATATAGAATTTCTTTCTCTCCCACCTGTTAATAATTCTCCTCTACTTAAATATAAGTACTCTCCCATATTTAACTTTCTTGAAACTTTAGCTAAAACTGGCTCACTAACTGCCATAGATTTTATTTTTGCTAAATCTCCTTCACTATAATTAGAATGATTTTTATATAAATATTCAGCAACTATAAGATCTAGAACTGCATCTCCTAGCAGTTCTAGTCTTTCATTGTTTATTTTTTTATATTTTTTATTTTCATTCCCAAAAGATCTATGTACTAGTGAATTTCTTAAAAGTTTTATATTTTTAAATTTATATCCTATTTTTTTTTCTAAAGAACTTAAATCTATTTTAAAATCCACTTCCATATTTTCTCCCAATCATTATTCTTCATATTTTTTCATTGCTATTACAGCATTATGTCCACCAAATCCTAAAGAACTAGACATTCCTACTCTTATTTCTTTTTCTACTGCTATATTTGGTGTATAATTTAAATCACATTCTGGATCTGGATTTTGATAATTAGCTGTTGGAGGAATAATTCCTTCTTTTATACTTTTAGCTAAAATTACTCCTTCTATTCCACCTGCTCCACCAAGAACATGTCCTGTTGCTCCTTTTGTAGAAGAAATATTTAATTTATAAGCTAAATCTCCAAAAACCTCTTTTATTGCTGCTGTTTCATTTTTATCATTTAAAGGAGTCGATGTTCCATGGGCATTAATGTATGTAACATCTTCTAAATTTATATTTCCTTCTTCTAATGCCATTTTAAATGCTCTAACTGCTCCATCTACAGCTGGTGCTGTTATATGATGAGCATCACATGTCTCTCCATATCCTATAACCTCAGCATAAATTTCAGCTCCTCTTTCTTTTGCATGTTCTAGTTCTTCTAAAATTAAAACTCCTGCTCCCTCTCCCATTACAAATCCATCTCTATCAATTGTAAATGGTCTTGAAGCTGTATTAGGATCTGGATTAGTTGATAAAGCTTTCATATTTGCAAAAGAGTTTATTCCAAATTCTGTTATACATCCTTCAGTTCCACCAGCAAACATTACATCAGCTTTTCCTAATTTTATTATTTCATAAGCATCTCCTATTGAATGTGTTCCAGCAGCACATGCTGTTACTATTGATTTATTTGGTCCTTTTGCTCCTAAATATATTCCTATATTACCAGCAGCCATATTAGCTATAATAGCAGGTATTGTAAATGGAGATATTCTTTTATTTCCTTTTGTTAATTTAGTTTCAATTTGAGCTTCAAAAACTTCCATTCCTCCAATACCTGAAGAAACAATAACACCAACTCTTGTAGCATTAGTTTCATCTATTACAAATTTTGAATCTTCCAATGCCATTTTTGATGCAGCTATTGCAAATTGTGTGTTTCTTGCTAACTTTTTAATTTCTTTTTTTTCTATTCCAAATTCTTCTGGAAAAAAGTCTCTTACTTCTCCAGCACATTTTACAGGAGTATTTGTTGTATCAAAACATTCTATTGTTTTTATCCCAGTTTTTCCTTCCTTTATTCCAGCCCAAGATTTTTCTAATCCTGTTCCTAAAGCTGTAATAAGTCCTAGCCCTGTAACCACAACTCTTCTCATTTAATCACCTCATACTTATATAAAATAAAAGGGGATTTAAAAATCCCCTTTAGATCTCCTATTTGTGAGATTCGATATAATCAATTACATCTTGTACTGTTTTTATCTTTTCAGCATCTGTATCAGGAATTTCTACATCAAATTCTTCTTCGAAAGCCATTATTAACTCAACAGTATCTAATGAATCTGCTCCTAAATCTTCAATAAAATTTGCTTCAGGTGTTACTTGGTCAGCATCTACACCTAATTGCTCAACAACTATTTCTTTTATTTTTTCTAACATTTTATTTCCTCCTAAATTTTATTTTCTTTATATAAATTATATTATATAATAATATTACCAAATTTATTTATACTTTTCAATACTTTTAGATTAAAATTTTATAAATTATTCAAATCTTCTATGCAATTTACACTAATAACTTTTATTTCTTTATCTATTTTTTTTATAAGACCACTTAATACTTTTCCAGGACCTATTTCATAAATTCTATCTACTCCATTTTCTTTTAATTTTTTTATTGTATCCACCCATTTTACAGGCCCAAAACTTTGAGAATAAATTTCATTTTTTATTTCTTCTACCTTATTTATAAAGTCTCCTGTTGTATTAGCTACTAAATAGATTTCAGCATCTTTAAAATTATATTTATCTGCTTCTTCTCTTAATTTTTCTCCTGCTGGTTTCATTAGTGAAGAATGAAATGGTCCAGAAACTGCTAATTGCATAGCTCTTTTAGCACCTTTATTTTTTAAAATCTCACAAGCTTTTTCTATAGCTAATTTTTCACCAGCTATTACTGTTTGTTTAGGTTCATTAAAGTTTACAGCTTCCACTATTCCATCTACTTCTTTTAAAGCTTCTATTATATCTGAAGCTTCCATTCCCAAAACAGCAGCCATTCCACCATTAACTTTCTCAGCTATTTCATTCATAACTTCTCCCCTAAAAGAAGTTAATTTTACAGCTTCATCTATTGGTAAAAATCCTGAAGAACCCATAGCTGCATATTCTCCAACTGAATGTCCTGCTACATAATCAGGAACTATTCCTTTTTCTCTAACTAATTTTTCTAAAACTAAACTCATCGCAACTATTGCTGGTTGAGTATATTTAGTCTTTTTTAATAATTCTTCTGGTCCATTAAACATTGCATCTTTTAAATCAAAATTTAAATTATTAAAAATTTTATCAAACTCATTTTTTGCTACTTGATTATTTTCATATAAATCTTTTCCCATTCCAACGAATTGACTTCCTTGTCCTGGAAAAACAAAAGCTATTTTAGACACTTTAACCTCCATTTTTAAAATTACACGAGTAATTTTAACATAATAATATTTTATAGTCAACTATTATTTTTTATTTAGACCATCTCATTATAAGTGACCCATAAGTAAGTCCTGCACCAAATCCTGTTAAAGCTATTAAATCTCCTTTTTTTAATTTTCCTTCTTCTAAGGCTTCTGCCATAGCTATTCCAACTGAAGCTGCTGAAGTATTTCCATATTTTTGTAAATTAATAAATACTTTTTCCATTGGTATTCCTAATCTCTTAGCTGCTGCATCTATTATTCTAAGATTTGCTTGATGTGGAAATAATATATCTATATCTTTTAAATCTATATTTCCTTTTTTAGCGGCTTCTTTTGTTGCGTGTGGTAAAGCTTTTACAGCAAATTTGAAAACATCTGTTCCATTCATTTCCACATATATTTCTCTATTTAAAACTCTTTCTACAGTAGCAGGATATAATGTTCCTCCAGCTTTTATTCTTAAAGTTCCATCATCTACTCCTTCTGTTCCCATATATGAAGAAATTATTCCATACCCCTCTTCAACTTCACCTAATACTGCAGCTGCTGCTCCATCTCCAAATAAAATTGCTGTATTTCTATCTTGCATATCTATAAGTTTTGAAATTGACTCAGCTGCAATTACTAAAATTCTTTTATACATTCCTGCTTGTATCATAGCTTGTCCTACAACAAGTGAAAAAATAAAACCACTACATGCTGCTTCTAAATCAAATGCCGCTGCATTTACTGCTCCTAATTTTTTTTGAATAAGTGATGAACAATTTTGCACTCTATAATCAGGAGAACAAGTTGCTAAAATTATTAATTCTACATCTTCTGGAGTCATTCCAGCATCTTTTAAAGCTGCTTTTCCTGCTTCTACTCCTAAATCTGAAGTTCCTTGTCCTTCAACAACAAATCTTCTTTCTTTTATCCCTGTTCTTGATGTTATCCACTCATCAGAAGTTTCCACTAATTTTTCCCAATCAGCATTAGTCATTATTTTTTCAGGAACATATTTTCCAAAACCTAATATTCCTACATTTTTTATCACAATAATTCCTCCTCTATATATTTTTTTCTTTTTCTTCGAAAGTTGTCCTTAATTTTTCTACAAATTTATTTTTCGCAAATTTATCAGCTACTTTTATGGCATTTTTAAAAGCTATAGCATCTGAATTTCCATGAGCCTTTATAGAAATTCCATTTAAGCCTAAGAATAATGCTCCTCCATATTCAGAAGAATCTAATTTATTTTTCATTTTTTTTAAAGCTTTTTTCATAAAAATAAATCCTATTTTTGCTAAAAAACTCTTCATTATTTCTTCTTTTAAAGTTTCAAAAATAAATTTTGCAACTCCTTCAGAAGTTTTTAACACCATATTTCCTGTAAATCCATCAGTTACTATTACATCAACTTTCCCATCCATCATATCTCTACTTTCAATATTTCCAATAAAATTTATTGAAGAATTTTCTTTTAATAGATTAAAAGCTTCTCTTGTAACTTCATTTCCTTTTCCTTCTTCACTACCTATATTTAATAATCCAACAGTTGGTTTTTCTTTTTTTAAAATATCTTTTGCAAACTCACTACCCATTATAGCAAACTGATTTATAAATTCAGCCTTAGTGTCTGCATTAGCTCCCATATCCATAAAAACAAAATTTCCTTTTTTAGATGGAAAAACTGTTGCAATAGCTGGTCTTAAAATTCCTTTTATTCTTCTCAATTTTAATTGACTAGCTGATATATGTGCTCCTGTATTTCCAGCTGATACAAAAGCATCACCTATACCATTTTTTACAAGTTCAAGTCCTACATTTAAAGAAGAATCCTTTTTTTGTCTCACAGCTTGAACTGGATCATCATCCATTTCTATAGTCTCTGTTGCATTAACTACTTCAAAACGATTATTATCTATATTCAATTTCTTTATTATTTTTTTCAGTAATTCTTCTTTTCCAACAACAATAATATGTATATCAGGTATTTCATTTAGAGCTAAAGATATTCCTTTTAAAATCTCTTCACTACCTCTATCTCCACCCATACCATCAACTACTATTTTCATTAAATACACCTCTTTTTTTACAACTTTCCTAAATTATATCATAATTATCAGATTTGTAAAAAACTTTTTTATATTTATTAGATTACACCTATTTTTTCTTTTAGTATAAAAAAAGCAAGTTGGTTGTTTCCACTTGCTTTTTTTATCTTGACTATTCTGCTGATGCATTTAGTACTTGTTTTCCGTTATAATCTCCACACTCTAAACAAACTCTATGAGGTCTTTTAGTAGCTCCACATTTTTCACAAGTAACTAGAGTAGTTCCTGCGATTGCATGGTGAGATCTTCTCATATTTTTTTTAGCTTTTGAAGTCTTTTTCTTAGGTACTGCCATTTAGTTTCCCCCTCCTCACAAATTCATATTTTAATTTTTTATTTTTATATTCATCAGTCCTGCCCATCTTGAATCTGTCTCTTCTCCTGAATATTTTTTAAGATAAGTTTCATCCTCACATTCTGGATAGCAAGAGGGATATTGGGGCATATCTAATATTAACTGTTGCCTAACAACCTCATCTATATCTACTTCATCATTTTCAATCTCTAAATAATCTTTATCATCCATTGCCATATTTTTATCTAAATTATTAAGATATTCCTCATACTCTTTTTTAGAAATTGCTACTCCTAAAAAATCTTTATCATTTAAATCTATAATAATTTCTGATAAACATCTAACACAATTAGTTGAAACTTTAGTAGAATATTTTCCAAAAATAATATATTCATTTTTTTCTCTTTTTATAGTTCCTTCTACTTTAATGTCTTCAACTAAATTTACATCTTCTAATTTTGAAATAGTATAGTTAAATTTTTTATTAATCACAACATCTATTTCGCTTAATTTAATTTTCACAGAAAGCCTCCTATTATTGTGATACCTATCTATTTTACATGTTTTTTTATATTTTGTCAAGTAGATTTTTTGGTTTTATACATTAAATAAAAATTCCATTAAGTCTCCATCTTGAACTATGTAATCTTTTCCTTCTAGTCTCATAAGACCTGCTTCTTGAGCCCCTTTCCAACCATTATTATTTATAAAATCATCAAAAGAACAAACTTTTGCTCTTATAAATCCTTTTTCAAAATCTGTATGGATAACTCCAGCCGCTTTAGGAGCTGTATCTCCTATGTTAATAGTCCAAGCTCTTACTTCTTTTACTCCTGCTGTAAAGTATGTTTGAAGCCCAAGTAATTTAAATCCTGCTCTTATTAATCTATTAAGTCCAGCATCTTCTACTCCTAAACTTTCTAAAAACTCTTTTTTATCTTCTTCTTCCATTTCTTGTAATTCTTCTTCTACTTTGGCAGAAACAATAACAACTTCTGACCCTAATTCTTTAGCATAATCTTTTACTAAATCTACATATTGATTTCCTGTTGCTATATCATCCTCTGATACATTTGTAACAAATATCATTGGTTTTATTGTTAAAAATTGATATACTTTTACTAAATCTTTTTCCTCTTCTGAAAGGTCTAAAGTTTTTAATAATTTTTCTTCCATAAGATGTTTGTAACATTTTTCTAAAACTGGAACTAATTTCATAGCATCTTTATTTTTTGCCACTAATAATTTTTTATTTTTTTCTAAAGCTTTTTCTACAGTTTCTAAGTCAGCTAGAATTAATTCTCCATTTATAATGTTAATATCTTTTAGTGGGTCTACTTTTCCATTTACATGAACTACATTTTCATCTTCAAAACATCTTACTACTTGACAAATTGCTGCTGTACTTCTTATATTTGATAAAAATTTATTTCCTAATCCCTCTCCTTTTGAAGCACCTTTAACAAGTCCAGCTATATCTACAAATTCTACTGTGGCATTTACAATTCTTTGAGGATTTATTATTTCAGCTAATTTTTCTAATCTTTTATCAGGTACAGTTACCATTCCGACATTTGGTTCTATTGTACAAAATGGATAATTGGCAGCCTCAGCAGCTCCAGCCTTTGTTATTGCATTAAAAAGAGTAGATTTTCCTACATTAGGTAATCCTACTATTCCTATTCCTATCATTCAACCTTCCTCCTGAAAATTTATTTTACTCTAAATTCTATCATAAACTATTTTATTTGTAAATTATTTATTTTCTAATATTTTTTGACATATTTATTTTTATATGTTATAATCATGACATATAGGGGTATACCCTATAATTATTGCTGATTTAAGGGGGATTTATGAAATTTATTTTTATTATAAAAAATTTAAACTGTGCTCACTGTGCTTCAAAAATATCTGATGTTATAAGTAAATTAGATTATATTGAAGAAAGTAATTTAAATTTTCTTTCAAAAAAATTAACTGTTATCACCAAAAATGAAATCTCTGAAAAAGAATTATTAGAAAAAATTAATAATATAGCTTCAAATATTGAAGCTGGAGTTTTGGTAATTCCATTCGAAGATGAAAATAATATAGAGGAAAATACCCATACTAATGAATGTCATGATGAAAACTGTTCTTGTGGTCATTCTCATCATGAAGAACATCACCATAAAGATATTCATAATCATTCTCATAATCATAAACATTTTCACTCAGATGAATATCACCATGAAAATTGTTCTTGTGGCGATTCTCATCATGAGGAGCATCATAAAGAACAAAAATATTCTAATAAAAAAGAAATCTCTTTTAAAGAAAATATAAATAAAATAAAAAGTTTATCTTTTTCTTTTGAAAATATGCTTTTTATTGTAGGAATTATTATGATTTTAAATTCTTTTCTTATACCAAAAGGATTGGGAAAAACTATTTATCTATTTTTAACTTATATTATAGTAGGAGGAGATATATTATATAAATCTCTTTTACACATTAAAAATAAAAATTTCTTAGATGAAAACTTTTTAATGAGTATTGCTACTATTGGAGCATTATGTTTAGGAGAATTTTCTGAAGCTATTGGAGTTATGGTTTTTTATAAAATAGGTGAATATTTTCAAGATAAAGCTGTTAACAATTCAAAAAAATCTATTGAAAATCTTTTAAAATTAAAAGTAGTTTCTGCAAATCTAAAAAATGAAGATGGAAGTATTACTACTATTTCTCCAAATAAAATAAAATTAAATGATATTTTAGTTGTAAAAGTCGGAGAAAATATCCCTGTTGATGGAGTTATTGTAAAAGGAAATTCTGACCTTAATCTTTCAGCTCTTACTGGAGAATCTCTCCCTGTTTCTGTTGGAGTAGGTGATGAAGTTTTAAGTGGTAGTATAAATATAAATGGTGTTATTGAAATAAAAGCTACTAAAGAATATAAAAATTCAACAATAAATAAAATCATTCAAATGATAGAAGAATCTAGTGATAAAAAAGCTCACTCTGAAAAATTTATCACAAAATTTGCTAAATATTATACTCCTATAGTTGTTGTATCTGCTTTAATTGTAGCCTTTATTGTTCCTTTAATATTGGGCAACTTTAAACTTTGGTTAGGACGTTCTTTAATATTTCTAGTTATTTCTTGCCCATGTGCTTTGGTTCTTTCTGTTCCTCTTACTTTCTTTAGTAGTATAGGATATGCTTCTAAAAAAGGTATCTTAATAAAAGGAGGAAATTTTTTAGAAAGATTAAAAAATATAGACACAGTAGTTTTTGATAAAACGGGAACACTTACTGAAAATAATTTTAAAATAGAAAAAATACATGTTTTAGAATCTGATGAAAATCATATTTTAGAATTGGCTAAGGCTGGAGAAATTTTTTCTAATCACCCACTTGGAAAAGTAATTCTTAATTATGGAGATATTAAGATTTTAGAGTCTCATATAAAAGATTATAAAGAAATTGCTGGAAAAGGAATATCTTGTACATATAAAACTTCTTCTCTTTTAATAGGAAATAAAAAATTAATGATTGAAAATAATATATCTCTAGAAAATCTTTCTATTAATAACAATGTATCTTCTATTGTATATGTAGTAGAAAATGGAATTTTATTAGGATATATAACTTTTGAAAATATAATTAAAGAAAATTCTAAATTGACTATTTCAGAATTATCAGAAATGAAAATGAAATCATTTATGCTTACAGGTGATAATAAGGATACTGCAAATAAAATTGGTTTATCTCTTGGATTAACTGAAAAAAATATTTTCTCCGAATTATTACCAAAAGACAAAGTTACTACTTTTGAAAAAATAAAAGAAAATAGTAAAGGAGCTATATTCGTTGGTGATGGTATTAATGATGCTCCTGTTCTTTCAATATCAGATGTGGGAATCGCTATGGGAGGTTTAGGAAGTGATATTGCCATTGAATCAGCTGACATTGTTTTATTACAAGATGACCCTTATAAAGTTGTAGAAGTTTTAAAACTTGCTAAACTTAATAAAAAAGTAGTTAGCCAAAATATAATTTTCTCATTAGGAATAAAAATTTTAGTAATGATTTTGGGAATATTTGGTTTAGCTAATATGTGGATGGCAATTTTTGCTGATGTGGGAGTATCTTTAATTGCTGTATTAAACGCTTCTAAAATTTTAAAAACAAAAAAATTATAAATTATGATATAATAAAGCTATCTTAAAATTTTTAAGATAGCTTTTTTTAGGAGAGTGATTTTTTGATTTATTTTTTATACGGAGATATTCCTTTACAATTAAAATATGAAGAATTATTAAAAAAAATTAGACTTGAAAATAAAGGGATACAAGAAACTTTTTTTGATATTTCTCAAGATGAGATAGATGATATTTTTACATCACTTTCTTCTAATAATATTTTCTCTCCTTTAACTCTAATTGTTGTAAAAAAATTAGAAAAATTAAAAGATTTAAGTAAATTTTTTAAAGGAATAAGTGAGTTTAATTATTCTCAAAAAATATTAATCTTAACATACGAGGAATTTTTAAATGATTTTGATAAACCTATTAATGAAGTAGATAAAAGTAGTTTAAAAATTATTGAAAAAATAGCTAATCTTATTCCAGCAAGAAAATCTTTAGAAAAAAAGTCTTTAGAATTTTTTATTGAAAAAGAACTTGGTTGTTCTCAATATGAGTCAGAAAAGTTTTTAGAGATTATTGGTGATGATTTTTTTAAAGTAAAAAATGAAATTGAAAAAGTAAAAAATTTTTTTAATGGAGAAACTTTTAGTATTGAGAAAGCTATAAATATTTTATCTATAAGTAAAGAATATAATCTTAATAAATTAGTAGAAGATTTCTTATACAAAAAAGAAAAAGAAAATCTTTTAAGTTATCTACAAAAAGAAAAAAATTATATGTTATTTTTAAATATATTTACAGAAGAACTGACTGTTCTTATGAAATTAAAAAATTTACAAAAAAGAGGTATTATTTTTTCAAATATTTCATATAATCAATTTAAAGCTGATATATATCCTAATATTAAAAATTTATTTAAAAAAGATTCTTTTAAGTTTATAAGTGAGTATCCATTATTTTTAAAATTTAAGTATCTTGATAATTTTAATTATGATTTCTTTCAAGGAAAATTATTAAAATGCTTAGAAGCTGAATATAATTTTAAAAGTGGTCTAATAGATGAAAATATTGCTATTGAAATGCTTATCAATGACTTTTTTAATTAAAAAATAAGAGCTGTACAAATTCTTTATTAGAAAATGTAACAGCTCTCTTTTTTATAATTCTAATCCCATATATAATATATCATAAAATTTACCTTTAATATATGTCCCTCTTGTTGTTACTCCCTCTTTTTTAAATCCTAATTTTTCATATAATTTTATTGCTTTTTCATTATCAAATCTTGTAGTTAAATTAATTTTTAAAATTCCATTTTCTTTTGAATAATTTATAATCTCTTTTATAAGATTTTCACCTATACTATTTCCCCAAAATTCTTTTTTTATACAGATTCCTATTTCTCCTATATGTTGAACTCTTATTCTTTTTTCATTAACTGATATTGAGCAAGTTCCTACAATTTTATTTTCAACCTCTGCCACCAATAAATAAAAACTTTTTGATAAATTCTTTAATAGATTCCTTTCCTCTTCTAAAGTAAGACCATTTCCCTCTTCTCCAAAACCTAAAAAATCTGTTTCTTTCCCACAATCATTTAAAGAATTTAAAACTTGCTCAGCATCATTTTCATTAGCTTTTCTAATTATATACTCTCTTCCATCTTTTAAATTATATTTCATAATTATCACCTTTTTATTTTTATTATACCACTTTTTAGTATAAAAAATAAAAATACTACAAATAATAAATATTCATAGTATTTTTATAAAATTTTTATTAATCAGCTTGTTTTGTTTTTGCTATTACAATTTCTCTTACACATACACTTTGAGGTTGTTTATAAGCAAACATTACACAATCAGTTATTTGTTTTACATCAAGTCCACTTTCAATTGACTTTTTCCAATCATTATAATTGTCTTTTATCTCTTCATCAGTAGTGTGACTTAAAAGATTTGTTTCTACAACTCCTGGAGAAATTACAATTATTCTTACATTTTTATCAGAAACTTCTTTTCTCATACTTTCTGTTATTGCATGAACAGCAAATTTACTTCCACAATAAACAGAATGGTTATCAAAAGTTTTTCTTCCTGCTATAGAACTTATATTTATAATAGTTCCCTCATTTCTTTCCATCATATCTTTTAATACAACTTTTGTTCCTGTTAAAATTCCTTTAACATTAACATCTATCATTCTTTCCCATTCTTCATAAGATTGAGTATCAGGATGTCCTAATAACATCACTCCAGCACAATTTACTAATAAGTCTGTTTTTCCATATTTTTCTTCAGCTTCTCTTATGGCCTTTTCCATATTTTCATAATCTACAACATCTACAGATTTAGATATTGATTCTGGTAAATTTAAATTTTCCATTATTTCTTTTCTTCTAGCAATCATCAAAACAGGATGTCCTTCATTTGAAAAACTTTTTGCTAAATCCATTCCTATTCCAGAACTTGCTCCTGTTATTACAACTAATTTTTTCATTTCTACTGACTCCTTTTATTTATAGTTTATTTATTAATAATATGATATAATATTATTTGTATTCTAACAAGTACGCAGTTTTTTTGAAGTAAGTGAAAATATTTTCACTTATATTTAGGAGTAAAAAATGGATAAGATTAAAATTATTTGTGAAATTGAAATAACATTAAAAATGATTGGTGGAAAATATAAACCTCTAATTCTTCTTTTACTTATTCAACAGGGAACAAAAAGGTTTAATGAGTTACTTTCTGAAATTCATAATATCTCTCAAAGAACTCTAACAAATCAACTTAGAGAATTAGAAAGTGATGGACTTATAAATAGAAAAGTTTACCCTGAAATTCCTCCAAAGGTTGAATATTCTATTTCAGAAAAAGGAAAAACTTTAAAAGATATTTTACTTCTTATGTGTGATTGGGGAGAAAAAAATATAGATGATAGATTTGAATTAACTAATCCCCAATGTACAGAAAATTGTTAAAATAGGAGATTAAATGATAAAAGATATTTTAAAAAAAGAAAATTTATCAAAAGAAGATTTACTTACACTTATACAAATTAAAAATCCAGAAGATTTAAAATTACTTTTTGATGAAGCTTATAAGTTAAAACTTAAGTATATTGGAAATAAAGTTTATTATAGAGGACTTATTGAATGTTCTAATATTTGTATAAAAAATTGTAAATATTGTGGTATAAGAAAAGATAATAAAAATGTAGACAGATTTTCTCTTTCACAAGATGAAATTTTAGAAATTTCACAATGGGTATATGAAAATGGTTTTGGTTCTCTAGCTCTTCAAAGTGGTGAAAGAAATGATAAAGAGTTTGTTGATTTTATTGAAGATACTCTTATTAAAATTCAAAATAAGTGTAGTAACTCTTTGGGAATTACTCTATCTCTTGGGGAACAAACTTTAGAGACATATAAAAGATGGAGAAATGCTGGAGCTAGTCGTTATCTTCTTAGAATTGAAACAACTAATAGAGAACTTTTTAAAAAAATTCATTTTGATGATAAGTTACATTCTTTTGATAAAAGATTACAAGCTCTAAAAGATTTAAGAACAACTGGTTATCAAGTAGGAACAGGGGTGATGATTGGACTTCCTGGACAAACTTATGAAGATTTAGTTAACGATATAATCTTCTTTAAAGAAAATGATATTGATATGATTGGAATGGGACCTTATATAATCCACGAGGAAACTCCTCTTGGAAAAGAGGCTCTAGGAAAAATTTTATCTGATGAAGAAAGATTGACTCTTAGTTTAAAAATGATAGCTCTTTGTAGACTTTATTTAAAAGATATAAATATTGCTGCTACAACTGCTCTTCATGCTTTACATCCATTTGGAAGAGAAAAAGGAATTTTAGCTGGAGCTAATGTTATTATGCCAAATGCAACTTCTAAAAATATAAAACCTAAATATCAATTATATAGAGGTAAACCTAATCTTGACGATGATGCTTTAAAAGGAAAATTAGCCCTTGAAAAAAGTTTAAAAGAGATAGGGGAAGAAGTTGTTTACTTTAAAAAAGGAGATTCTCCTCATTTCTTTAATAGAATAAAATAATATGGAGGTTTTATGAATTTATTTTTAAATGGATATGAAAATTTAAATTTTTTAGAAAATTTTGGAAAGGAAGATAAAAAAGTTATTCTTATAGCACATTTTGGAACTACTCATGAAGATACTAGAGAAAAAACTCTTGATTTATTCAATAAAGAAATTAAAGAAATGTTTCTAGATTTTGAAATTAGAGAATGTTATACTTCTCGTATTATCAATAAAAAATTACAAAGTAAAAATATTTTCAAAGATAATCCAATAGAAGCTATTGAAAAAATTATTAAAGAAAAATTTACTCATCTTTTAGTTATCTCTAGTAACATAATTGATGGTATTGAATATGAAGCTCTATTAAAAAATATAGAAAATTTTAAAAGTAATTTTAAAGAACTTAGAATTACTCCTCCTCTTTTATCTTCACCAGAAATTTATATTGAAGTAGTAAAAATTTTAAATAAAACTTTTGGAGATTTTTCTAAAGATAAAGCTCTTTTAATGGTAGGACATGGAACTCATGATAGTAGTAACTCTGCTTATCTTGGTATAGATTATATTTGTAAATATTTAGGCTATAATTATTTTGTTGGTACTATTGAAGGTTTTCCAAATTTAGATGAAACTATATCTATTCTAAAAAAACAAAATATAAAAAAAGTAACTTTAATTCCTTTTATGTTTGTAGCTGGAGAACATGCTAAAAATGATATATCTATTGAATGGAAAGAGGAATTAGAAAAAAATAATTTTATAGTTAATATTAATCTTACTCCTTTAGGAGAGATTAAAGAGATAAGAGAAATTTTTGGAAATTTTGGAAAATTTTTATTAGAAAATAAAAAGGAAGATATTATAAAGAAAAAATATAATTATAGTAAATAATAAATTTTTTATTTTGGCTGGCGAAAAATTTTTCTTCGTCAAAAAAACGGAAGTTTTAACTTCCTAAAATAATTATTAAAAATACAACCTATTAATTTATAAATAAAAAACACTCTTTTTAATCTAAGGTACGATTTAACCCTTGATTTTAAGAGTGATTTTTTTATTTATATTTTTTAATTCTTTATTTTTATTAAAATTAAGTTTTTTATTTTATAGAATATTTATAAAAATTATCCTTATCTAAGACTTTTTCTATCCTATTTCTACTATATAGATAATCTAAATGTGACATTGTTTCCCCTGTAGCAAACCACTTTTGATTATCTGGAAATTCATTCCAACCTTTTCCCCTAGTATTCCATGTCATTTGAGAGGCTATTTCATAGGCTGTTTGAGAGTCTTTCTTAGAAAGTACTTCTAATAATTCTTCTAGTCTTTCTTTATGATGATTTAAAATAGTTTCAACTCTATCATATATGGAAATACCTGTTTCTCTATGTCCTGGGAAAGTAGTCTTAATCTCTAATTTTTTTATCTTTTTTAAACTTTCCATATAATCACCTAAGGAATCTTTTTTCCCTAACCATGAAGTTATATTAGGAGTTATATCAAAAAGAACATGGTCTCCTGAAAAAAGAATTTTTTCTTTTGGAATATAAAGGCACATATGACCTGGAGTATGTCCTGGAGTATGAATCCCTACTAATTCTATATTACCTATTTGTATTTTATCTCCATCTTTTAATTTTATAGTTTCAAAAATTTTATCAGGAGCAAATCTTTTGGCATGATTACTTTCTTTCAATCTAAAAGCTATATCATCTGGAAATCCCTCTACTCTAAATCTTTCTTCTATCTTTTGCCAATTATCTCCTACTAAATTTCCTACAAGATAATCATAATCAATTTCACTCATGTAAACTTTATTATTATCTGTTGTTAATTTATTAATTAATCCACAGTGGTCTGAATGAAGATGAGTTAAAAAAACATCAGTTTTTTCTAATTGAAGATTTAATTCAACTAATCCTTCTAATAAAGCTTTCAAACACTCCTCTCTTTTAAATCCAGTATCAATAATTAAATTCCTATTTTCAGTCATAATTACATAAGAATTTAAAAGTTTAAGCGGATTCTCTGGAAGAGGGACAAATATTCTATAAATCTTTGGATTTTCATAAACTAATTCCAACATAAATTATAACCTCTTTTATTTTATAAAACCATTTTTTAATAAGAAATCTCTTGCTACATCTTCTGGTTTTTCTCCTAGTTCATCAACTCTATAATTTAATTCTATCATAACTTCATTAGTTAATGCAATTCCTAGTTTTTCTAATAAAGGTTGAATTTCTGGATATTTTTCATAAACTTCAGTTCTAACTAAAGGAATACCATTATATGGTGGGAAGAAATTTCTATCATCTTCTAATACTTTAAGATTAAATTTCTTTAATAATCCATCAGTTGAAAAAGCATCAATTACATCAACATTTTTATTTAAAAGAGCTATATATTTAGGAGAACCATCTATTGCTATTTTTTCTCCAAATCTTAATCCATAAACTTTTTCCATTCCAACTAATCCATCTTCTCTGTTCATAAATTCAAAACTAGTTCCAGATTTTAATTTTGGAGCTATATTAACTAAATCACTTATTTTTTCAAGATTATATTTTTCAGCTGTTTCTTCTGTAACACTAAGAGTATAAGTATTATTAAATGTCATCTCTTTAAAAATCTCTATATTATTTTTTTCTTTAAAATCTTTTTTTAAAGTATCATATATTTTTCTTAAATCATTAGTAGCTGGGTGATTAAAATAATTTACATAAGCTACTCCTGAATATTCCATATATAAATCAATTTCTCCTGTTTGAATAGCTGAATAACAAATTTGTCCTCCACCTAATGCCATTTTTCTCTCTACTTTAATATCTGTATTCTTTTCTATTATTTCTGACATTAAATTTCCTACTATTTGTTGTTCTGTATAATCTTTAGAGCCAACTATAATAACTTTTTTGCTTACTCCTGTACTTTTTAACACATTACTTCCTATAAGTAAGGCAACTACGATTCCAAAAATTCCAAGAATAAACTTTTGTCTTTGTCTATCCTTTTTAGTTACATTTTTTTGTAGACTTATAGGAGTTACTAATTTTTCTATTGTAGCTGCTATAAAATCTACAGTTAAAGCCAATAAACAAGCTGGAACAGCTCCAGCTAAAATTTGAGCATTATCTATAAGTCTTATTCCTGAAAATACTAAAAATCCAAGTCCACCAGCCCCTATAAAAGCAGCAATAGTCATAAACCCAACAGCTGTAACTGATGATATTCTTACACCAGCCATTATAACAGGTAATGCCAAAGGAATTTGTATTTTCATAAGAATTTGAGATTTTGTAAGTCCAATTCCTTTAGCAGCTTCAATAGTTTGAGGATTTATATTATCTATACCTATGTAAGTATTTTTTATAATAGGAAGTAAAGAATAAAGTACCACAGCTGTAATAGCTGGTACAGTTCCAATTCCTAAAAATGGTATCATAAATCCTAAAAGAGCCATACTTGGTATAGCTTGCATTATATTAGCTATTCCTAATACTGGTTTATTTAAAGATTTTACATAAGAAATTAATATCCCTATTGGAACACCTATTAAAACTGCTAATCCAACAGAAATTAAGGTTAAATAAATATGTTCTAATAATAGTTTTAAAACTTGTTCTTGATTAGTAATAATATATTGTATGAAATTCATATTAGTCCACCTCTACATCTATATATTGTTGACTAAGAGTAGTAACTAAACTACTTTTAGTAATTAATCCTTTTAATATTCCCTTATCATCTATAACAGGAACTGCAGATGAATGACTTTCATTAACTATTTTTAAAGCTGAAATTATATTTTCATCTAAATGTAATTTAGGAAATTCTTTTTCCATAACAGCTTCAGCCTTTAAAGTTCTATCTTCTTGTCTTCTAATATCTTTAGGTTTTACTATACCTAATATTTTTCTAGTTTTCATATCAATAACAGGAAGACTATCAATTTTATTCTGACGCATTTTTTCCATACATTGAATTATAGTAGAATTTTTTGTAGTA
This sequence comes from Fusobacterium perfoetens ATCC 29250, assembly GCF_000622245.1. Lineage (NCBI taxonomy): Bacteria > Fusobacteriati > Fusobacteriota > Fusobacteriia > Fusobacteriales > Fusobacteriaceae > Fusobacterium > Fusobacterium perfoetens. Next base: position 27,509 of record NZ_JHXW01000014.1, read on the forward strand.
GTTATAGGTCTTTCAATCATAATATCTCTAACTTTTATAAATTCAGGAGAAGCCCAAATTCTATTTTTTCCAACAAAGTTAGAAACATAGTCATCAACAGGATTTTTCAAAATATTTTCCGGAGTATCATATTGTAAAATTTTTCCATTTTTCATAATACATATTTTATCTGCCACTTTGACAGCCTCATCCATATCATGAGTTACAAATACAATAGTCTTTTTTAAATTTGAATGTAAGCTCACTAATTCATCTTGCAAATCCGACCTTGTAATAGGGTCTAATGCTGAAAAAGGTTCATCCATTAAAATAATCTCTGGGTCAGTTACAAAAGCTCTAGCTACTCCTACTCTTTGTTGTTGTCCTCCACTCAATTCTGTAGGATATCTATTCAGATATTTTTCAGGGTCTAACCCAACCATACTCATTGTATTATTTGTTTTTTCATCTAATATTTTTTGGTCAATTTTTTGAAGTCTTGGTATTATTTCTATATTTTCTTTTATAGTCATATGAGGAAATAATCCTGTTTGTTGTATAACATATCCTATTCTCCTTCTAAGGTCTATAACATTATATTTAGTTATATCTTCATTATCTATCAATATTTCTCCAGAAGATGGTTCAATTAAAAGATTAATCATTTTTAAAAGAGTCGTCTTTCCACAACCACTTTCTCCAATTATAGCAACAAATTCACCTGTTTCTATTTTTAAGTTAATTCCTTTTAACACTTGATTTCCTTTAAAATTTTTTGTTATATTTTTAAATTCTATCATTTTTCTTCAACTCCTTTCTAGTAATACTTGTTGATAATAAAAGATTTTTATTTTTTAAATGTATATATTTTACATTATTTAAACACTTTTGTCAAATTCAACACTCTAACAAAGCTAAAACATTGAATTTAAAAAAACTCTATTAAAATAATTTTAATAGAGTTTTTTATTTTATTACTAATTTATTTTTTATAAATAGAAATTAATCTTCCTATATTTTCTCCAATATATTCCATATTAGCTTTTCCATTTTTTATTGCTTCATCAAGAGTTTCTACTCTAGGAAGTATTGAAAAAATAGAAGTAAATCCACATTTGTATAAAATATCAATATCTTTTCCTACACTACCAGCAATTCCTATGACAGGAATATTATATTTTTGAGAAAGTTTTGCTACACCATATGGAGTTTTTCCAAAACGAGTTTGCCCATCTATACAACCTTCTCCTGTTATAACTAAATCAGCATCTTTTAATTTTTCTTCTAATTTACTATATTCTATTACAATATCGATTCCTTTTCTTAATTTTGAATTTAAAAAGGCAATTAATCCTCCACCTAAACCACCAGCAGCTCCAGCTCCTGAAATATTTTCAATATCTTTTCCTAAATCTCTTTTAATAATTTGAGAAAAATGTTTAAGATTATTATCTAATAAAATTCTCTCATTTTCATTAGCTCCTTTTTGTTTTCCAAATATATGAGAAGCACCATTAGGCCCAGTTAAAGGATTTTGAACATCACAAGCCACTATTATTTTCACATTTTTTAATCTTTTATCAATACCTGATAAATCTATTTTTTCTATTTTCGAAAGTTCTCCTCCACCAAATCCAATTTCTTTTCCATTGTTATCTAAAAGTTTTCCTCCAAGAGCCTGAATCATTCCAGCTCCTCCATCATTAGTAGCACTTCCACCTATTCCAATCAAAATTGTAGAAACTCCTTTATCTAAAGCTCCTTTTATAAGTTCCCCCGTTCCATAAGTTGTAGTAATCAAAGGATTTCTTTTTTCTCTAGGAATTAACTCTAATCCACTAGCTGATGCCATTTCAAGAATAGCTGTATTACTATCACCTAGTATTCCAAAACTACTTTTTATTTTTTCCCCCAAAGGATTAGTTACATAAACTTCATAAAATTTTCCATTAGTAGCATCTACTAATGATTGAGTTGTCCCTTCTCCTCCATCAGCCATAGGAACAAAAATACAATCTATATTAGGATTTCCTTTTTTTAATCCTTTTTCTAAAGCTATACATACTTCTTTTGCAGTCATACTTTCTTTAAAAGAATCTGGTGCTAATACTATTTTCATATTTATCCTCCATTATTTTTTCTTAATTTTATAATAATTAGAATATAAATACAATGTTTTAAAAACTAATTTTTCATAAAAAATACTATCGAAAAATATTTTATAAAACAATAATCATTTCAATGAAAAAGCAATTTTTAAAATTACAAAATCTTTGTAACTCCTTATATCAAAACCTGTTTTATTATAAAATTTATTTAATTTGTATTGAAAATATAATACAAAAAAAATAAAAAGATCTATAGAAACTAACCATAAAGATGATTAGTTCCTTATAGTATCTTTTAATATAACTTTTTTAATCTATTTTATATTGAACATCTAAAACATATTGACTATAAAAAGCTGCTCCATATATTAAACTTTCTTCATCAAGATCAAAACATTGATGATGTAATGAATAACATTGATCATTTTCCTCATTTCTACACCCAACAAAAGCATAGATTCCAGGTTTCTTTTCAAGCATTAAAGCAAAGTCTTCTCCTCCAGGAGTTTTTGTATATGTTGTTAGTCCTTTTTCTCCTAATATTGTTTTTACAGTTTCTATTGCTATTTTACTATATTTTTTGTCATTAATAGTAGCTGCTGGACCATGTATATATTCAAATTCATATGTACCTCTAAAACTTCTTGTAATATTATCTATAACTCTTTCTATTTTTTCTGGTAATTCTTTTCTTAATTCAGGACTAAATGTTCTAACAGTTCCACTTAATTCAGCACTTTCTTCAAATATATTTGGTAAAGTTCCAGAATGAAAAGTACATATACTAATAACACATGTTTCATTAGGATTACATTCTCTACTTACTATACTTTGCAAACCATTAACAACTTGACTTCCTATATAAATTGGATCTATAGCAAATTGAGGCATTGCTCCATGTCCACTTTTTCCTATAACTTTTATTTTTATAAAATCTGCTGAAGTATATCTAGGACCTTCTTCTACAGAAATAGTTCCTGTTGGTAAATATGGAAAAATATGCATTCCTACAAATGTATCAACATCATCTAAATAACCTGATTCTAATACTTTTTTTGCTCCTTGAAAATTTTCTTCTGCTGGTTGGAATATTAATTTAACAGTACAATCCAATTTATCTCTATTTTCACTTAAAAATTTAGCTGCCCCTAGCAACATAGAAATATGTCCATCATGACCACAAGCATGCATAACACCTTTATTTTGAGATTTAAAATCTAAATTTTTAATCTCCTCTATAGGTAAAGCATCTATATCACATCTAAGTCCAATTACAGGTTTTTCTTTTTTTCCTTTTATAATTCCTATAACTCCTGTTATAGCTACTTCTAAAAAAGGAATATTCAATTTTTCTAATTCTTTTTTTATTTTTTTTGATGTTTCAAATTCTTGCCAACTTAATTCTGGATATTTATGAAACTCTCTTCTCAATGAAATAATATAATCTTTATCTTTTTTTATACTTTCTAATGTATTCATACCTTAACACCTCTCTTAATAATTATTTTAAAATGGACCATATCCTATTTCTATTGCTATAATTAAAAATATAATAGCTAAAGAACACAAAATTATTTCTAAAGGAATTATTATTTTATACCATTTAGATAAAGGAACTTTTGCTAACCCAAAGAATATTAACATTGTTCCATTTGTAAACCAAAATGTATTTGAAATTCCATCTCCAAATTGAAAAGCTAAAATAGCTGTTTGTCTAGTTATTCCTATCATATCAGCTAATGGTATTAATACAGGCATTATAGCCATTGCTTTTCCACTTCCTGATGGAATAAAAGCATTAATAATAGTTATTACAAAAAATATTCCTATTGCTGTTGTCCATGGCGATAATCCTTGTAATAAAGTAGCTAAAAAATTAATTAATGGATCTATTAACCCACCAGTAGATAAAACCCATTGTATAGATCTTGCTATTCCTATAATTAAAGCTCCCCCAAAAGAAGCTTTCGCTCCAAAAATAAGATTATCAATTATTTCTTCTGCAGTCATTTTATTAAGAATTCCAACTAAAATACCACTAAGTAAAAATACTGCTGCCATTTCATTAATTTGCCATTTTAATCTTAATAAACCAAATACTGTTATTCCAAAAGATAAAGCTAATATTATAAGAGATATGATTTGTATATTACTAATTTTTACATTTTCATATTGTTTAAAATTTCTTTTTAAATCACTAGTATCTATATCTTTCATCAAACTTTTAGAAGGATCTTTTTTTATTTTTTTTGCATATATTAATATATAAAACATACTTATAATTTCAAATATAAAAAGTATAAGTAATCTATAACTCATTCCTGAAAAAAGAGGTAATTCTGCTATTTGATGAGAAATAGCAACAGTATACATATTTGTAGGAGAAACTGAAAAGCCTATCATACATACAAATCCTGACACCAAAACTCCAACTAACGAATCATAACCTAAGGCTAAACAAATAGAAACTATTATTGGAACAAAAGGTATAATTTGTTCACTCCATCCTAATATCCCTCCAATTGCTGAAAAAAGAATCATTATAATTATTAATATAAATTGACTCCCTATCTTATTAGATAATTTTAATATCTGCACAACACCTAAATCTATTGCTCCAGTTTTATTGTATACCTCTATAGTCCCACCAACTAATAAAACTAGGAACATCATTCCAGCTGCTCCTTCTAATCCATATGGTATAGATCTAAAAATATCAAAAAATGAAATTAGTCTTCTTTCAACAGAGTGATAACTATCTGCAACAACTATTGTTCTTCCGTTTTCTATAACTCTATCATAAGCACCTGGAGTTACAAAATAAGAAGCTATAGCACATATAACTACAACTGAAAATAAAATTAAAAATGGATTTAAAGTTTTACTAACATTTTCTTTCTTTTTTTTAGTGAACATTATGAACCTCCTTAAAATTTTTTCGAAATAATAAACTAAAAAATTATCAATTTGTATGCTAATAGTATATAATTTTAAAAAAATCTTTTGAATATTTTTAAAACCAATTTTTTTTATATAATTTTAGTTTAAAAAACAAAAAATTGACTTTTTTTCTAAAATAAAATATACTTTAAAATAAAAATTTTTAGAGGAGAAATATATGGAAATAACAACTCAACTTGCTAATAGTATAGTCATTGAAATGAAAAAAATAATACAAAAAGATTTGAATTTTATAAATTCAAAAGGAATTATAATAGCTAGTACTGATGAAAAACGTGTGAATTCTTATCATGAAGGGGCCTTAAAAGCCATAGAAAAAAATGATTCTATAATTGTTGACTGGGAATTACAATATCAAGGTGCTAAAAAAGGGATAAATATTCCTATTAAATTTTTAGATGAAATAATTGGTGTTATTGGAATTTCTGGAGAAAGAAAAGAAGTTGAAAAATATGGTGTTATTATAAAAAAAATGGTTGAAATACTAATAAAGGAAGCTTATTTATTAAAAAAGAAAGAAGAAGAAGAGTATGAAAAACTTTTACTTGAATCCATTATTTTTGAAGGTAATAGTAAACAAGAACTAAAAGGAAAAGGAAGAATAGTAATTATAAAATTAAATGCTAATTCTGAAACAAGTATTATAAAAAATTTTTTTCAAAAAATAAAAGAATTGGTAAAAAGAGAGAAAGACTTATTAATGTTACGTCATGATAAAATTATTATTCTTTTTTTTGATAAATCTAAAATTTATCTAAAAAATTTTATATTAAAAATTGATAAATTAAAGATAGAAACTAAAGTTGGAATAGGAGAAGAAAAAGAAGAAATAAAAAAAATAGGTGCTTCTTATCAAGAAGCATTAACTGCATTAGAATGGTGCGATAAAAATAATAATAAAGAAACTTATTATGAAGAAATGTTATTAGAAATTGTATTAAATAGTATCAAAGAAAAAGAAAAAAATAAATACTTAAACAAAGTTTTTAAAAATCTAAAACCTGAAGAAATTAAAGAATATTCTAAAATAATCTCTTTATATGAAAAATATAATGGTTCTTTAAATAAAATATCAAAAGATTTTTGTTGTCATAGTAATACTCTTCAATATAAATTAAATAAATTTTACGACAAAACAGGTTATGATATGAGAAGATATACAGATTTTGTTATTATAAAAATAGCTTTTTCTCTCATTTAAGTTTATAAACTAAAAATAAAAAATTTTTTTCTCTTATTTTTGTTTTTTAAAACATTGAAAAAAATAAAAGTATTCTATAAAATTAAAATTGAATTAAAAATTTTAAATATTTATACATAGGAGAAATAAAATATGAGTAAACAATTTGAATATAAAATACTTAATCTTGCTGGAGATTTGGGAGAATTACTTTTAGAAAATGGTTCTGAAGTATATAGGGTTGAAAATAGTATTTCTTCTCTAATTAAATATTTTGGATTTTCTTCTCAATGTTTTGCCACTCTTACTTGTATTATCATAACTCTTGAAAATTCTAATAAAGAAATAATTTCTTTAGTTAGAAGAGTTAAAAAAAGAGAAGTAAATCTTAATAAGGTTTACAAAGTTTCTACATTAATAAAAAATTTAGATAAATATGAAATTAATACATTAGAAAATAATTTAAGAATTATAAAACTTGAAAATTCATATTCATTTTTTATAAATAGTTTTGGAAATTGTATTGGAGCTAGTTTTTTTTCCATTCTCTTTCTAGGAGATTTTTATAACTTTATTTCTTCTTTTTTTTCTGGATTTTTAATTTCTATTTTTTTAAAACTTTCAAATAAAATAAATTTAGGAATATTTTTTACTAATTTACTAGGTAGTTTTATTGTTACTTCTATTTCTTATTTTTTCTATCACATATACTTTATTTCTAATCCAAGTATAACAATTATTTCTACTTTGATGTTATTAGTTCCAGGAGTTTCTTTTATAAATTCTATGAGAGATATTTTTGCTGGAGATTTAGTAACAGGAGTTTCTAGATTAATGGAAGTATTAATGATTGGAAGTTCTATAGCTGTTGGTTCTGGAATTGCAATAAACTTTTTTCAAAATTAAGGAGTATTTGTTATGATCAATAACTTTTTTTTTCAAATAATTGCTGCAATAATTACAACATTTGGATTTGGAATAATATTTAATATAAAAAATATAAATCTTTTTTACACAAGTATTGGTGGAGGAATAAGTTGGTTTATATTTCTTTTAGGAAAATCCTTTTTTCTAAATGATGGACTTAATTATTTTTTTGCAACTCTTACTTTAGCTATTTATTCAGAAATAATAGCAAGAAAGTTAAAAACACCTGTTACAACTATTTTAATAGCTGGTCTTATTCCTCTAGCACCAGGAGGAGATATATATTATACAATCTATTATTTCATTAATAGAAATTATTATATTGCTGTAGAAAAAGGAATAAGTACATTTATAATAGCTGGTGCAATGGCTATTGGAGTTTTTTCAGCTGCAAATCTAACTAAAATATTCAAATATTTAAAAAACAAATAAAATTTTAATATCCAATGATATTTATCCTTAATATTAAAATATTCAAATAATTATAGTGAAAACAAAAAGAATAGCTTAAAACTTAAACCATTCTTTTATTTTTCTAATTCTTATTAAAAATAAATTTTTCTATTAAGTAAGCCATTCCACCATCATCATTTGATTTTGTTATAAAATCAACTTGTTTTTTTATTTCTGGATTGGCATTTTCCACAGCTATAGAAAATCCACTAGCTTTTAACATTGGTAAATCATTAAAAGAATCTCCTACAGCTATAACTTCTTCAATAGGAATATTTAAAGTAGTAGCCAATCTTTTTACAGCTACACCTTTATCAATTCCTAATTTAGTAACTTCTAAGAAAAATGGTTTAGAAATAGCTATACTATATTTATCTCCATATTCTTTTTTTAATTCTATTTCTACTTCTTTTAAATAAGATGGTTCAGCAAGTAGCATACATTTTACAGCCCCTTGATTAACAAATTCTTTAAAACTTTTTACTTTTCTATGTGGCATTTTTGTTAAATCAACTTCTACATCTATATATTCACTATCTGTTTCAGATATAATTTCATCATTGATATATGTAAGTATATGAGTATTATATTTTTTAGAAAAATCATACAATAAATGTAAATCTTCTTTCTCTAAAGAAGCTTCAAAAAGATTTTTATTATTTTTAAAATCATTTATTATTGACCCATTAAAAGATATAATATAACTTTCATATTCATCAGCTTTAACCTCTTTGGCTAAAGATTTCATAGCAAAAGTTGGTCTTCCAGAACAAAGAACAAATTTAACCCCATTTTCTTGAGCTTTAAAAATCGCCTCTAAATCAATTTTTGATATTTTCTTTTGAGAATTTAAAAGAGTATCGTCTAAGTCTGTAATAATCATTTTGTATTGTTTTTCCATAATCATCTCCTATAAATTGTATTATAAATATTTTTTAAATAATTGGAACCAAAATTTTAATCAATCCTCCTACTCCCTCTTCAGTAGAAAATGTTACATTTTTAGAAATTTCTATTGAATAATTTGAAGATTGATAATTTTTTTCTTTTATATATTTTTTTACATCTTGATAAGTCTTTAATAAATTATTATAAGAACTATTAAATTTTATTTCTAAAACTTTATTTAGTTCTAAAACTTCACTTCCCTTTATATTCATTTCATAAGGTATCTCCATTCCAATTTTTAATACTGGAATAATATTATTTTCATTTTCAATATCCTTTAAATCTGTTATTGTAATATATGAAGATTCTTCTAAATTATATTTTTTCATCATTTTATTTAATTTTTCATAAAGACTAATCATCTCTATTTCATCTTTTGAATTTTTTAACTCATAATATATCCATTTAATATTTTTCTTTTCTTGAATTTCTATTTTATTTTCAAATTCTACAGAAAATTCTTTTAAATTTTCAATTCTTTTTATAAGTTCTTTTTTAGATTTTTTTAATTCTTTTATTCTTTCCTCTACCTCTTTTACTTTTTTCTCTAAAAATAAAATATTTTCATTATAACTTTTTAAACTTCCAAATTTTTTAATTTCATCTAAAGAAAATCCAGCTTTTTTTAATGTTAAAATAAGTAATAAATCCCAAATCTGCTCAATAGTATAATATCTATATCCGTTACTTTTATCAATAATATTAGGAACTAAAATATCTTTTTTATGATAAAACAAAAGAGTTTGCCTAGATATATTAAAAATTTTAGCTAATTCTGAAATTTTATATTTATTTTTCATAAATTCTCCTTGACTATATATTATAGTATATAGTTTATAATATCATAGAAATATAAAAAAAGCATTATTTTTTTGGAGGATTTACTTTAATGAAAACAAACTTTGAAACAGAAAATATCACTACTTTATTTTTTAAATTCGCTATACCGGGTATATTAGGTATGTTAATTGTTTCAGCTCAAACTATGATTGATGGAATTTTTTTAGGTAGGGCTCTTGGACCTTTAGGACTTGCTGGTGTAAATTTATCAATGCCTCTTGTTAATTTTTTAATGAGTGTTGGTCTTATGATTTGTATAGGTGGGGGAGTTATTGCTAGTATATATAGGGGAAATAAAAAATTAAATAATTCTAAAGAAATTGCTACTATTACTCTTTCATTATTATTTACTGTATTAGAAGTTTTATCAATAATTATAATTTTAAATTTAGATTTTTTTATAAAATTTTTAGGAGCCAATAAAGAAATTTATAATTATGTAAAAGATTATTTATTAATTATGATATTAGGAACTTTCTTTTTTACATCACCTATTTTTACAGAAACTTTTATTAGAATAGAAGAAAAACCTAATTATGTTTTTTTAAGTGGCTTAATAGGACTTCTTGTAAATGTTTCTTTAGATTATTTATTTATTGTTAAATTAAATTTAGGAATGAAAGGTGGAGCTTTAGCTACAATAATGGCTTCTAGCTGTTCTTTCTTAGCTCTTATACCTAATATTAAATTTAAAAAACCCAAGAATTTAAAAGAATATAAAACTGATATAAAAAATATTTTCTATAATGGAAGTTCAGAGATGTTAACTGTTGTAGCTTCAACTGTAGCAAATTATCTATTTAATAGAGTTATTATGAAAAAAATTGGAGTTCTTGGAGTTTCTGCTCTTACTATTGTTTTTTATATCAACCAAATTTTAAATATTTCTCTTTATGGTTTATCTCAAGCTCTTCAACCAATAGTAGCTTACAATGTAGGAGCTAAAAACTTTGAAAAAATAAAAAAAGTATTAAAAATTTCTTTTATTTCTGGAGGGACTTTAGGAGTTATTGTATATATTGGAAGTCATATTTTTGGAATTGAAATAATTAAAATTTTTGCTAAAAATAATCAAGATTTAATTATACTAGCTAATGAAGCTTTATTTTTTATAAGTTTTGCTTATTTAATAGAATTTTTAAATATAGTTTCATCTTCTTTTTTAACAGCAATAGAAAGACCTTTAGAGTCTGTTATTGTTTCTTTATGTAGGTCTATAATATTTGTAGCTATTCCACTTTTTATACTTCCTAATATTATAGGTCCAAAAGGAATTTGGATGACAACACCTATAGCTGAATTTCTTTGCCTTTTAGTTTCTTTCTATTTAATGAAAAAATCTATAACTTATTTGAAAAAAAGAATAGGATAAAAAAACTGTACAAAATACAATAAAAGTATTTTGTACAGTTTTTATTTTTTATCTCATTTGGAATCCAGCTTCTTTTATAGTTTTTATTATTCTATCTCTATGGTCAGCGTCCATACATTCTATAGCCACTGTAGCTAATTGAGAATTTATAGGAAGATTTGAACTATACATAGTTTGATTTATACTTAAAACACTTGCTTTTTCATGGGCTAAGATAGATAAAAGTTTATTTAATTCTCCAAATCTATCTTCCACAACAACATTAAGTTCTACTTTTCTTCCAGCTAGAACTAAAGCTTTATTTATAATTCTTTCAACAGCTGTTATATCAGCATTTCCACCAGAAACTACACAACAAATATTTTTCCCTTTTTCTTGAATTTTTCCAGCCAAAACAGCAGCCAATGGAGAAGCTCCAGCTCCCTCAGCCAATACTTTACTTTTTTCTAATAAAAATAATAAACTTTTTGCTAACTCATCTTCTGTAACAGTTACTATCTCATCAACATATTCAGAAATAAGTTTATAAGTAAGTTCTCCAGCTCTAGCAACAGCTATCCCATCAGCTATAGTAGGAGTAACTTTTACTGTTGTAGGGTGTCCTAATTTTATAGCCTCTTTCATTGATGGAGCATTAGCTGGTTCTACTCCTATAATTTTTACATTTTTCTTAATGGATTTTATAGCTTTAGCAATACCAGATATTATTCCTCCTCCACCAATAGGAACAATAACTATATCTACATTTTCTAAATCTTCTAAAATTTCTAAACCTATAGTTCCTTGTCCAGCTATAACATATGGGTCATCAAAAGGATGTAAGAATGTAGCTCCTGTTTCTTTTTGTATTTCACAAGCTTTTTGATAAGCATCATCATAAACAGTTCCTACTTGAACTACTTCAGCTCCATAATTTTTTGTAGCTGCTACTTTTGATAAAGGAGCTGTACCCGGCATAACAATAGTTGATTTTATTCCAAGACTTGTAGCTCCTAAAGCTACTCCTTGAGCATGATTTCCAGCTGAAGAAGCTATTACTCCTCTTGCTTTTTCTTCCTCTGTAAGATTCATAATCTTATTCATAGCTCCTCTTATTTTAAAAGAACCTGTTTTTTGTAAATTTTCCAGTTTAAAGAATATTCTATTTCCTGTCATTTCAAAAAGAGTAGGACATTCCATTAATTGAGTTCTTTTAATTGAATCTTTAATCGTGTAAGCTGCTTCTTTAATCATTTCTAAAGTAACATCATTAACCATTCTAAATACCTCACTTCCTATTTTTAATTTTAATTACTTTCTAAAACTTTTAAAACTTCTTCACTTGTATAAACTTCGCATTGAATAATATTTTTATCTATATATTTTTTTATTACTTTTGTTGTAGATGGTCCTAATGAAATAATTTTTATTTCATTAGGTAATAAAGATATCTCTTCTAAATTAGAAAAGAAATTCTCTACAGCAGAACCACTAAAAAAAGTAATATGAGTAGCATTTTTTAAATTTCTCTCTAATATTTCTCTTTTCATTTCAATTTTAGAATTGAAATATCCTATAAATTTTTTAAAATTTCTTTTATATTTTTCTGATAATTCTTTTTCTGATATAGGTGAAACATCAGAAGTAATTATTAAAATATTATCATTTTCCTCTGTTATCTCTGTCATAGACTTTGCTAAATTTTCACTTAAATATTCTTCTGGAACTATATTTGGTATTATTTTATATTTTTTTAATTGACTTGCTGTTTTACTTCCAATAGCTCCTATTTTTATATTTGAAATAATTCTTATATCTGGAATATGTTTAAAAAAGAAATCCACTCCATTAGGAGAATTAAACATAATTCCTTGATAATTTTTTAAAGTAGAATAATCAAATTTATCCATTGAGTCAGTTAGTTTTATTGTAGGAAGAAGTATACTTTCTCCACCTTTTTTTTCAATTTCCCTTGAAAAAATTTCTCCTTGAGTTTTCTCTCTAGTAACAATTATTTTTTTTCCAAAAAGAGGTTTCTTCTCAAACCAATTATACATTTCTCTTTTATTAACAACCTCTCCTACTATAACAATAGCTGGAGGAGTTACTTTGTCTACAATCTTATCTATATCTTTTAAAATAGTTGTATAAGTTTTTTGATTTGTGGTAGTTCCTTTTTCAATAATTCCTATGGGAGTATTAGGATTTTTTCCATTTTTTATAAGTCCATCACAAATATTTTCTAAATTTTTAACTCCCATTAAAAATATTAAAGTTCCTTCTAATTTACTGATTATTTCAAAGTTTTGTATTCCCTCTCCATCAGCAGTAGAACCTGTAAATACATGAAAAGACCTAGCTATATTTCTATGTGTAACAGGAATTCCACTATATTCAGGAACACTTATAGCTGATGTTATTCCTGGTACAAGTTCAAATTCTATATTATATTTATTAAGAGCTTCAATTTCTTCTCCACCTCTACCAAAAACAAAGGAATCTCCACCCTTTAATCTCACTATATTTTTGAAATTTCCAGAAAGAGCTTTTTCAACTAAAGTATCATTTATAATTTTTTGTAAAGTTCCCCCCTCTGTATTTTCTTTTCCCAAATATATAAGTTCAGCATCATTATTTACAAAGGATAAAATTCTTTTATTTACTAATCTATCATAAATGACACAATCAGCCATTTCTAAATATCTTTTTCCTTTTAAAGTAAGAAGTTCAAAATCTCCAGGACCTGCTCCTATAAAAAAAACTTTTCCTTTATTCATCAATATCACCTTTTAAGCTTTCAGCAAGATTATTAATTAAAATATCTCCACATCTTAAAGGTCCTCTGATTTTTTTCTTTAAAACTTTATTATTAAAACAATACATTCCAATAACTTCAATAAATTTTTCACAATCATTATCTGTTATAAGTTTTATACTACAACCTATTGGAGTATGACAACCACCATCAAATATTTTAGAAAATTGTCTTTCAAGTTTTATGATTTCAGTAGTAGTTTTACAAGATATACTATCTAATATCTCTTTTACTTCTGTATTCTCTTCTTTATATTGAATACACAAAGCTCCTTGAGCTGGAGCTGGAATAACATCTTCTATATTAAAAAATTCTGTAATTCTATTTTCTAACCCTGTCCTAATAAGTCCAGCACCTGCTAAAACTATTCCATCATAATTTTCTTCTTCTAATTTTCTAAGTCTAGTATGAATATTTCCACGAAGAGGTTTTATTATTGCATCTGGTCTTAAAACTTTTATACACTCCCCTCTTCTTAAAGAACTTGTTCCAATAATTGGATTTTTTGGTAACTCACTTAACTTTAAACCAGATTTTGAAATAAAAACATCTCTGTTGTCCTCTCTTTGAGGTACTCCGCTAAATACAAGTCCTTTTGGATTTTCACTTGGCATGTCCTTCATTGAATGAACAGCAAAATCTATTGTATTTTCAAGTAACTCTTTTTCAATCTCTTTTGTAAAAAAACTTTTTATAGAAGTTCCACCACTTCCCCAATTAGTTGTTAAATCTTTATCTCCTGTTGTAACTATTTTTTTTATTTCAAAAGTATAATTTGGATATTTATTTTCAAGAATATTTTTTACTATTTCTGTTTGAGCAAGAGCTAATATACTTCCTCTAGTTCCTATTACAAAATTTTTTTTCATATTTTTCCTTTCTTGATAAACCTTTATTATTTGACTCATATCTGAAGTTATCCAAGGATAATTCAAAAGAGGTCTTTTTAATATAAGAACTTTTATATTTTCTTCAATGGCACTTTCTAATTTCTCTAGTTCTCCACCAATATTTCCACTTTCTTTAGTGATAAGATATTTAATATTATAATTTTTAAAAATAGCTTTATTAAACTCTTTTGAGAAAGGTCCTTGTAATGCAATTATATTTTTTGCCATTATATTAGAGTTTTCTAATTTTTCAACAGAAACTTTAGTTGGCAAAATTCTAAAATATATATTTTTTAAATTTGGAAGAGAGGAAAAATTTTCTATTTGATTACTTCCTAAAGTTACTAAAATATTTTCTGAAATATTTTTTATATAATCTATTATTTCTTGAATATTTGAAAAATATAAAAAATTATTTTGAATATTAGTTTTTTCTATATCTTCTCTCTGAAATCTATAATACTCAATATTAAACTTCTTAGAAACTTCAATTATATTTTCAGATACATTTATTGCATAGGGATGACTAAAATCAAAAACTCTAGTTATTGAATTAGAAATAATAAATTTTTCCATCTGATTTTTATCCATAGATTTTACTAAAATATTTATACCATAATCTTCTAATAATTTTTTTCCATAATCAGTAACAACAGTTACAATAAAATCTTTTGAAAAATTTTCTGATTTTAAAATTTTTTCTATAAAATTTCTAGAATCTTTTGTACCACCTATAATCCAATCCATTATATCAGTCCTTTTTTCTTTTTAATGCTATTATTATACCATAGAAAAGAAATATTGGAAAATTTTTATAAAAATATTGTATAATATAGATAAAATTCAAAATTAGTTATATAACGAAAAAAAAATTAATATAAGGAGGATATTTTATGCAAGGTATTATTATAGCTAGTACTAAAAGTGGAATTGGAAAAACAACAATAACTATCGGACTTATGAAAGTTTTAAAAAATGTCTCTCCTTTTAAAATTGGTCCAGATTATATAGATGGAAAATTTCATGAGTATGTAACAAAAAATAAAAGTTATAATTTAGATTATTTTTTAATGGGTGAAAAAGGGGTATATTATAGTTTTTTTAAAAATAAAAAAAATTTTTCAGTGATAGAAGGAGTTATGGGACTCTATGATGGTTTAGGTGATGACTTAGACAATGGAAGTACTGCTCATATATCAAGAATTTTAAATATTCCTGTTATTCTTGTAGTTGATGGAGATAAAAGAAGTACAAGTATATGTGCTGAAATCTTAGGATATAAACTTTTTGATGAAAGAGTAAAAATAAAAGGAATTATTTTAAATAGAGTTTCTTCAAAAAAATCTTATGAAATACTTTCTAAAGCTATAGAAAAATATACTGAAATTCCTTGTGTAGGTTATCTTCCAAAAGTAGATGAAATTTCTTTAGAAAGTAGACATCTAGGGCTTATACAAGCTGATGAAATTAAAGAGTTAGATAAAAAAATAGAAGTTTTAACAGAAAAAATAAAAGAAACTATTAATATAGAAAAAATCTTAGAAATTTCTAACATAGATACTCCAATATCCAAAAATAATATAAGTGATAAACTTCTAAAAAGTGATATTTTAATGAATGAAGAAATATTAAAAATAGAAAAAAGAATATTTAAATTTATCGATAAGGAAAAATATAAAGATATAAAAATTGGAATAGCCAAAGATAATGCTTTTTCTTTTTATTATAATGATAATTTAGATTTTTTAGAAAAATTAGGAATTGAATTAAAATATTTCTCCCCTATAAATGATGAAAAAATCCCAGAAGATATTGATGGATTATATTTTGGTGGAGGATATCCTGAACTTTATGGAAAAGAATTGGAAAATAATAAATCTATGATAGAAAGTATTAAAAGTTTCTATAATGATGGGGGAGTTATTTATGGTGAATGTGGCGGATATATTTATCTTTCTAAAAAATTAAAAACTTTAAATGATGAAACTTTTAAATTTGTAGGACTGACAAATAATAAATTTCAAATGAAAGAGAGATTAAATATTGGAAAATTTGGATATATTAATGTAAATTGTGCTTTAAAAAAAGAAAAATCTTTAAATTTTCCAGCTCATGAATTTCATTACTCTGAAATAATAGAAAAATCTGGAGAAAATATATTTAAAATTTCAAAAAAAGATGGAAGAACATGGGAATGTGGATATTCAGAAAAAAATCTTTTCTGTGGTTATCCTCATATTCACTTTTTTTCAAGTCAAGATTTTGTTTATAGCTTATTAGATAAAGCTAAAGAATATCACGACAAAAGAAATAGATTTAATTTTATGAATTTTTTTAATTTTAGAAAAGGAAAGAGATAATGGAATATATAAAAGAACCTCAATCAATAGAAAAAAGAAGTTTTGAAATTATAACAGAAGAACTTGGAGAAAAAATAAATAATTTTACAGAGGAAGAATTACCTATTGTAAAAAGAATTATTCATACAACAGCTGATTTTCAGTATGCTGATATTATAGAATTTCTTAATAATCCCATAGAAAATGGTAAAACTGCCATAAAAAATGGTTGTAAAATTTATTGCGATACTAATATGATATTGAATGGACTTAATAAAAATATCTTAAAAAAATTTTCTTGTGAAGCTTATACATTAATATCTGATGAGGAAGTTGCAAAAAAAAGTAAGGAAAGGGGAATTACAAGGTCTATAATCGGTATTGAAAAAGCTAGTAAAGATAAAAATACTAAAATTTTTCTTATAGGTAATGCTCCTACAGCTCTTTATAGATTAAAAGAATTAATTGAAACAAAAGAAATTGAAAAACCATATTTAGTTGTTGGGGCTCCTGTTGGTTTTGTAGGAGCAAAAGAATCTAAAGAAGTTTTTAAAAGTTTAGATATTCCATATATTACAATAAATGGAAGAAAGGGAGGAAGTACAGTAACTGTAGCTATATTACATGGAATTTTATATCAGTTATATAAAAGAGAGGGATTTTAGATGAAAGAATTAAAATCAGGATATACTACAGGAAGTTGTGTTGTAGCTAGTACATTAGCTGGACTTTATTGTATTTTTAATAATGAATTTTTAAAAAATATAGAAATTTCTCTCCCTTATGATAAAAATTTAATAATTCCTATAAATAGAATTAAAAAAAGAAAAAATTTTGTAACCACATCTGTTATTAAATATTCAGGTGATGACCCTGATGTAACCAATGGAATAGAAATTTTTACTAAAATAAAAATTGTTAAATCTTTTACAGAAGATAGTAAAGGATATAAAGATGAAAATATTTTTATAAGAGGTGGTAGAGGAGTTGGAGTTATCACCAAAAAAGGATTACAACAACCTATTGGAAAATATGCCATTAATCCGAAACCATTGGAAATTTTAATAAAAAATATAAAAAATTTTTTAGGAAAATATAATATAAATGAAAAAATAGAAGTTTTAATATATATTCCAAAAGGAAGAGAGATTGCCAAAAAAACTTTTAATGAGAAATTAGGAATAATAAATGGAATTTCTATTCTTGGTACAACAGGAATTTTAAAACCAATGAGCGAAGAAGCTCTAAAAGATTCTCTAAAATTAGAGTTAAAAGTTTTACATGAAAATAGTAATAAAGATTGGATAATATTTTCTTTTGGAAACTATGGAAAAAAATATTGTGAAGATTTTGGATTAGACACTAGTAATCTTATTGTTATAAGTAATTATATTGGATATATGTTAGATTGTGCTATAGAGATTGGTTATAAGAAAATATTTCTTGTAGGACACATAGGAAAGGCTATAAAAATAGCTGGTGGAATATATAATACTCATAGTAAAATTGCCGATGCTAGAATAGAGATAATGTTGGCTAATGCTTTTGAAATTGGAGAGAAAAAAGAGATTCTTTATAAAATTCTCTCTTCTAATACAGTTGAAGAAGCTTGTGAGTATATAGAAAACAAAGAATTTTTTAATTTGATAGCTAATAAAGTTGTAAAAAAATCAAATGAATATATAAAAGATGAAAGTATAAAAATTGAAGCTTTAATATTTTCTTTTAAAAACCATATAGGAATAAGTGAAAATTTTTATAAAATGGTGAAAGATTTATGATAAATGTTATTGGATTAGGAGTTGGAAATTTAGATTATTTTTCAGAGGCTGGAAAAAAGCTTTTAAAAACTTCTGAAATTATAATAGGTGGTAAAAGACAATTAGAAGATATAGAAATTCTTTTAAATAGTAATATAGAAAAATATTATCTAAGTAAATTAGATGATATGAAAATGTATATAGACAAAAATATAAATAGAGAAATTTCTATAATAGTTTCTGGAGATACAGGATATTATAGTTTACTTTCTTTTATTAAAAAAAATTTTTCAGAAAATTTAATAAGAGTTATCCCTGGTCTTTCCTCTTTTCAATATTTATTTGGAAAACTTTGTGATACATGGGAAGATTATTCTCTTTGTAGTTTACATGGAAGAGAGTCAGATATAATAGAAATCTTAAAAAATAGTAAAAGAGGAGTTATTTTACTTACAGATAAAAAAAATAATCCCTACATGATTGGAAAAAAATTATTAGAAAATAAAATAGAAAATATTGAAATTATAGTTGGAGAAAATTTATCTTATGATGATGAAAAAATAAGTAGATTTTTTCTTAGTGATATAGAAAAATATAATAGAGAATTTTCTATAAATGTAATGGTGATAAAAAAATGCATATAAAAGACAGTGAATTTATAAGAGGAAATGTTCCTATGACAAAAGATGAAGTTCGTGCTATTTCTATTTCTAAATTAGAACTTGCTGAAGATTCTATATTAATAGATATTGGAGCAGGTACAGGTAGTATAGGAATTGAAGGAGCTACATATTTAAAAAGTGGTTTCGTTTATGGTATAGAAAAAAATATAGAAGCTGTTGAACTTATTGAAAAAAATTTAGAAAAATTTAATATAAAAAATTACAAATTAATTTATGGTTTAGCTCCAAAAGATTTAGATTTTTTAGAAGAAAATTCTTTTGATAGAATTTTTATAGGTGGAAGTTCTAATAATATGGAAAATATCTTAGATTTTTTTATAAAAAAATCTAAAAAAAATAGTAGATTTGTAATAAATTTAATAACTCTTGAAAATTTAGGAAAAGTTATAGATTTATTAAAAGAAAAAAAATTACTAGATATAGAGATTATAAATGTTAATATATCAAGAAATAAAAAAATAGGAAATTATAATATGATGATTGGAGAAAATCCAATATATATAATAAGTGGAAGAAAGGACTAAAAAATAAATGAGTAAATTTTATGGAATAGGGGTTGGTGTTGGAGACCCAGAAATGATAACTTTAAAAGCTATTAATATTCTAAAAAAACTAGATATTTTAATCTTACCAAATGCTGGAAGAGATATAGAGAGTACTGCTTACAAGATTGTGAGAGAATATTTAAAAAGTGATATAAAATTTGTAGATATGGAAATTTCTATGAATCCCAATATAGAAAAAAGAAAAGAAGAGAGAATAAAAAATAGTAAAATTATTGAAGAATATTTAGAAAAAAATTTAGATGTAGGTTTTATAACTATAGGAGACCCTATGACTTATAGTACTTATGTTTATCTTTTAGAAAACATTAATGAAAAATATCAAGTAGAAACAATCCCAGGTATATCATCTTTTGTAGATATTTCTTCAAGAATAAATATTCCTTTAGTTGTAGGAGATGAAACTTTAAAAGTCATATCTCTTTCAAGAAAATGTACATCAAAACATATAGCTGAAGAAATTCAAAGTAGTGATAATATAGTTGTTATGAAAGTTTCATTGAGATTTGATGAATTAAAAGAAGCTTTAAAAATCACAGGAAATGAGAAGAATATTGCTCTTGTATGTGAATCAGGAAAAGCTGAACAAAAAATTTATTTTGATTTAGAGAATTTAACAAAAGAGGATATTCCTTATTTTTCAACTCTTATATTAAAAAAAGGAGGAATTGAAAAATGGAAAAAGTTTATTTCATAGGAGCTGGACCTGGTGACCCAGAACTTATAACTGTTAAAGGACAAAGAATTATAAAAGAAGCTGATATAATTATATATGCTGGTTCTTTAGTTCCAAGAGAAGTTATAGAATGCCATAAAGATGGGGCTTTAATTTATAATTCTGCAACAATGACTTTAGAAGAAGTTATGAATATAACAATAAATGGTATTAAATCAGGAAAAAAAGTAGCTAGAGTTCATACAGGAGACCCAAGTATTTTTGGAGCTCATAGAGAACAAATGGATATATTAGATGAAAATAATATAGAGTATGAAGTTATCCCTGGAGTAAGTTCTTTTTTAGCAGCAGCAGCTTCTCTAAAAAAAGAATATACTTTACCTGATGTAAGTCAAACTGTTATATGTACAAGACTTTCTGGAAGAACTTCCGTTCCTCAAAGAGAATCTTTAGAAAGTTTAGCTTCTCATCAGTCATCAATGGCAATATTTTTATCTGTTCAAATGATAGATGAAGTTGTAAAAAAACTTTCTATTCATTATCCAGAAGATACTCCAATAGCTGTTGTTCAAAGAGCTAGTTGGAAAGATGAAAAGAAAGTTATAGGAACTTTAAAAAATATATCTCAATTAGTAAAAAAAGAAAATATTAACAAGACTGCTCAAATTCTTGTTGGAAATTTTTTAGGGAATAATTATTCAAAATCAAAATTATATGATAAAACCTTTACTCATGAATACAGAAAAGGAAAAGAAAATGTCTAAAAATAAAATTGGAATTATTACTGTCACTAAAAAAGGTATTGAATTAGGAAAGAAAATAAAAAAACTTTATCTAGAAAAGTATAATAAAGATATTGTTATTTTTACACTAGAAAAATTCTCTGATAAAGAAACTGAAATAATAGAAATTTCAATTAAAGATACTTTAAAAGATATTTTCCAAAAATATTTTGGATTTATTTTTATAACAGCCACAGGAATAGCTGTGAGAAGTATAGCTTCTTTTATAGAATCTAAAGATATTGACCCTTGTGTTTTAGTGGTAGATGAAAATGGAAATTTTGTAATTCCTATCCTTTCAGGACATTTAGGTGGTGGAAATAATTTAACAAAAGAGATAGGCTCTCTTTTAAATTCAATTCCTATTTTAACAACATCTTCAGATATTTCAGGAAAAATTGCTGTTGATACTATTGCTATGAAGATAAATGGAAAATTAGAATCTTTAGAGAGTGCAAAAAAAGTTACAAGTCTTATAGTAGCAGGAGAAAAAATTGAAATAAAAGTTCCAGAAAACATTTCAAATGAAAATCCTAAGGGAATTATTATTATTTCAAATCAAAAAAATATTGAAATAACTCAAATTTTTCCTAAAAATATCTCTATTGGAGTAGGTTGTAAAAGAGGAACTTCTAAAGAAAAAATAATTTCTGCAATAAAAAATTCTTTAGAAAAATATAATCTTTCTGAAAAATCTTTAAAAGTTATAGGAACTGTTGATATAAAAAAAGATGAAATTGGAATAATAGAAGCCTCTAAATATTTTAATGTTGATTTAAAAATTATTTCAAAAAATGAAATAAAAAAAATAGAAGGTAAATTTCAAAAATCAGAATTTGTAGAAAAAACTCTAGGTATAGGAGCTGTTTCAGGTCCTTGTGCTATGTTAGCTTCTAGAAAAAAAGGAGAAATTATAGCAGAAAAAATAAAATATGATGGAATCACTATATCTATATTTCAGGAGGAAACAAGAAAAGATGGGTAAAATTTATGTGGTTGGAATAGGACCAGGAAATAAAGAAAATATGACTTTTAGAGCTTATGATACTCTAAAAAATTCAGATATAATAATAGGATATAAAACTTATATTTCTCTTATAGAAGATTTATTTCCAGAAAAAATATTGATAAAATCTTTTATGAAAAAGGAAATAGAAAGATGTGAAGAATCTTTAAAACTAGCAGAAGAGGGAAAAATTGTATCTTTAATCAGTTCTGGTGACCCTGGAGTTTATGGAATGGCTGGACTTATGTTAGAAGTTGCCAAAAATAGTGATATAGATATAGAAATAATTCCTGGAATAACTTCCTCTAATGCTTCAGCTAGTTTAGGGGGTGCTCCTATTGTCCATGATAGTGTTAATATTTCTCTTAGTAATCTTTTAACAGATTGGGAAGTCATAAAAAAAAGAATTGATTTAGCTTCTCAAGGAGATTTTGTAATCACTCTTTATAATCCTAAAAGTAAAGGAAGAGAATTTCTTATAAATGAAGCTAGAGATATAATGTTAAAATATAAATCTAAAAATACTCCTGTATTGATAGCTAGAAATGTTGGAAGAGAAGGAGAAGATTTTGTTATAACCACTTTAGAAAAAATGTTAGACTATGAAATAGATATGTTTTCTACAGTTATTATAGGGAATTCTAATAGTTTCATTTTAAAAAATAAGATAATAACACCTCGTGGATATAAAATTATTCATAAGTAAAAGAAATTTAAAATAATAAATTAAAAAAAAATAAAAAAAATTAAACAAATTATCTTTTTTTTGAGTCTTATATAATAACTTAATATACTTTAATATTTATTTATATTTTTAAAGGGAGGAATCATGAAAAAAGTAGAATTTGCAGAATTGTTCATGAAAAAGGCTAATTTGCCTAGTAAAGAAGAAGCAAAAAGACAAGTAGAAGTTTTTGTAGAAGTATTAAAAGAAGCACTTGCAAAAGAAGAAGTTTTAGTTTTTAGAGGGCTAGGAACTTTTGAAAGAAAAACTACAAAAAGAGCAGAAGGAATTAACCCTAGAACTGGGGAACCTATTAAAATAACTCCTAAAAACTATATAAAATTTAAAGTTGGTAAAGATTTATCTGATAGATTAAATGTAAAAAAAGAAGAACCTAAGAAAAAAAGAACTTGTAAAAAGAAAGCTAAATAAATTAAAAGATTAAACTTTTAATAAAAATTATTTTTTTAAGATAAAAAAGTTAAAGAGAAAATTTCTCTTTAACTTTTTTTATTTTAATATTTCTAAAAAAATTATTTATCATAATTTTTTAAATTATACTTTAGCATCCCAAATGAATACATCATAATTATCAAGATTTTTTTCTAAAGTTTCTATATTTTCTGTAGCTTCATTTACTATAGCTTTTCCTAATTCATTAGCTATTGCTTCAACAATAAACATAGATGGTAAATTAGCTAAAGTACTATTAACTGAGTTAGTATCTATAACAACATCTGCATATCTAGCTATAGGATTTAAAGTTGTATTTGTTATTAATATTATAGGAACATTTCTTTCTTTAAATATTCTAGCAATTTCTATTGTTCTTTTTGTACATGGCCATACAGAAAAAACAACTAAAACATCTTCTGCCTTCGCTCTTAAAGCTCTATCATATAAAAAATCTGATTCATTGCTTAATTGTCTAACTTTTGGATAAAATCTTTCTATCATATATTCAAAATATAAAGCTACAGCTTTTGAAGAACGTAATCCTAGAACGTTTATAGTTTGACTATTAATCATTAATTCTACAGCTTTTGAAATTTCTTCAATATTTTTAGGTGTAATAAAATTTTCTATAGTATGAATAGCTTCATAACAAGTTTTAGTAAGTATATCGGTATTTGGACTATTTACTATATTTTTAAATCCTTCTTTTATATTACTATATGATGTTGTTTTATTTTTTAAAGAATAATCTAATAAATCATGTTTAAAATCACTATAATTTTCATAATTTAGTAACTTCATTAATCTCATTACTGTTGTAGTTCCAACTCCAGAAGCCTCAGCTAATTCTGCTACTGTCATCATCCCTACTTCTGTATATTTCAAAACTATAAAATCACACAACATTCTCTGTTTTTTGGGTAATACATCCTTTATTCTCATTATTTCTTCTACTATATTTTTTTCCATACTCCCACCTATCAAATAATTATATTTTAAAGTATAACAAAATTTTATTTTTTAGTCAAAATAATATAAAAAATTTTATATTTTACATTATACTACAATTTTTATATTTTTCTTTAAATTTTTATTAAAAAATTATAGTTTTATAATAAAAAAACTACCTCTTTATAAATAAAGAGGCAGTTTTTTTAGGGTATTTATAATTAGCTTTTATATCAAATTTGGATTAGATAGCTATTAGATAAATTTAGCAAAGAAAGCTGATAATGCATCCATTAATCCAACTAGTTTTGGATCATTGTCAAACATCCATTCATTGTGTTTTCCTTCTACAAAGTATAATTCTTTTGGTCCTTTTGCTAATCTATAAGCTTCTTCAGCTTCTATTTTATCATGTAATTCATTATATCTTCCATGTCCTACAAATACTCCACACTCTAATTTAGATAGTGCATATTCAACATTAAATCTGAAGAAAGAGTCTCCTATTGCTGTTGACATTGGTGTTGGGAATGATTCTCCAGCATCTTCATCAGCTTTTCCTCCAACTCCTCCATTTAATTTTTTCAATGTACTGTCTATATAGAAATCTCCTGATTCTTCAATATTTGGGTATACTACATATGGATGTCTTAATACGATATCTCCAGTAGTAGCTCTAGTTATTTTATCTTGCTCTAATAATTCTAATGATCTATGGTATTTGTCATTTCCCATTCCCATTCTCATCCAACGATCTCCGTCAACAAAAGAGTTTAAAGTAGCTACAACTTTTACAGTTTCTTTTTCTCTTCTAGCTGCTTCAATACATACAGCTCCTCCAACTCCCCATCCGATTAATCCTATTTTATTTCTATCTACTTCAGGTTGAGCTTTTAAGAAGTTAATAGCAGCACATACATCCTCTACTTCTCTTTCTAGAGTTGTATATTTAGTTAGTCCTTCAGATGGTTTGAATCCTCTGTAATCGAATCCCATACATACATATCCTCTTTTAGTTAAGTCTCTAGCGAACATTGCTGGGTATACTATATTTAATCCTGTCCATCCTGAGTTAGCGATTATTGTAGGTC
This sequence comes from Fusobacterium perfoetens ATCC 29250, assembly GCF_000622245.1. Taxonomy (NCBI): domain Bacteria; kingdom Fusobacteriati; phylum Fusobacteriota; class Fusobacteriia; order Fusobacteriales; family Fusobacteriaceae; genus Fusobacterium; species Fusobacterium perfoetens. The sequence goes on from NZ_JHXW01000014.1 coordinate 52,989, forward strand.
TTTTTTCTCCTTCTTTGTAATCATCTGGTAGATAAATAGTTCCTACTAATTTATCTCCTTCACTGTAAAATACAACTTCTCTTTGTTTCATTTTACTTCCTCCTGTTTGATTTTATTTTTATTTTGTTTTATTTTTTATCTTTTATCTTTATGATATGATTATACTCTTTTTTATTCTTTCTGTCAACTCTTTTTTTAAAAAAAGTTTATTTGTTCTTTTTTTTATAAAAAAACAATCTTTTTTAATTATTTATAATTTGAAAATATTTATTTTTTAATTTTATTTTATAAAAATACTAATACCCATACTTATTATTGTAAAAAAACAAATTATTAAAAAAATTATTTTTACAAATCTTACTCCTTTTGTTATAGCATATTTTGCTCCTAGTTGTCCTCCTAAAAACATAAATATTCCCATTGGAACAGAATATAAATAATCTATTTTTCCTAAATATATAAATGATAATAACCCAGCAAATGTAGATGTAAAACTAATAATTTTAGCATTTCCCGAAGCAGTAACAAAATCATACTTATAAATTTTTATAAACATAAGCATCATTAATCCACCACTTCCAGGACCAAAAAATCCAGAATAAAATCCTAATATAAGAGACCATGCTGTTCCTAAAAAATTTATTTTTTTAGTAATTTCTATAAACTCATTTTTTACCCCTAAGTTTTTATTTAATAAAGTATAAATTAATGTAAAGATTAATAAAAATATTACAATATATTCTAAAATATCTTCTTTTATTAATGTTGCACTTTTAGCTCCTAATATTCCCCCAATAAAAGAAACTATTATAGGATATTTTAAAACTTTAAGATTAATTTTTCCTGATAATATATATTTTAGACTACTCCCTAAACAACCAAAAGTTACAGCAAATTTATTTGAACCTAAAGCATAATGCATTGGCATTCCTGATAATATATAAGCTGGTAAACTTATAACTCCTCCCCCTCCTGCTATAGCATCTATAAAAGCAGCTAAAAAGCATGAAATACTTAGAAAAATAAAAATATTTAAATTAAAATCCATTAAAACCTCCTAAAAAAATAATCCTCTAAAATTAATTAGAGGATTATCATAAATACAAGTTTCACAATACGATTATTTTCTTCCTATTATTTCTGCTTCACCAGGTCTTAAAGCATCCATTGGTAAACTATATGAACCATATTTAATTTTACATAATAATAACATTCCTAATGCTATTGTTGTTAATACTGCTCCTATAGGTATAACACCTATAGATACACAAAATACTGGAACCATTGTTATTAAAAATAATTCAATAATTGATTGTAAAGTATATGCTGTTCCAAAATCATCTAATGTACCACTCTTCATTTCAGGGTCTACTATTCTTAATAACGTAACTCCTACTGCCACAACTCCTGTTATATATCCAAAAATAAATATTGATCTTTCAAACCAAAAGTTTCTAAATAATTTTCTAGCAACATAAAATACTAATATTACTGGCCAAGCTGTTCCTATTATACATAAAACTAATATAGGGCCTATAAAATCTAAAACTACTGATACTTGAATAGTTGCAACCCCAAAAGCAACTAAATAATCTGTTACTCCACTTCCAATTCTATCAATAACCCTTTTATCTACATATGAACCATAACCTATTTTATTTAATATTCCTTGAATAACAACTCCAACTAACATAGCCACACACATTAAAGGAACTTCTATATTTGGAAAATATTGTTTATAGAAACTATAAATAGCAAATCCTATTCCTGTTGTCATAAGTATAAGTCCTATATGCCAAGCTAATGGGTCCATTGCCATTGGATGAACTGTTTCATCTCCCATTGTTTGTCTTTTTTCTACTGGAATCATTCCTGTTTTACACTCTTCAGGAAGAGAACCAATACTCTCTATTAATTTTGTTGCTCTTTTTCTAGTAGCATAATTTATACAAATTATACCTCCAAATATACCAACTAATAGTCCTATTGTAGCAAATGTTTGACCTATTACTACTCCGTCTGTTCTATTCAATAATGTGTTTAATGTTCCTCCAATAGCAGCAGCATAACCATGTCCTCCCATAAATCCTGATGGTAAAAGAACAGATATTTCCACAAACACATTTGGAAAAAATATTTTTACTAAAATACCACCTAATAAACATGCCAATCCAAAGCACATAAATTCACTTGACATATTTATTAAAAATGTATCTCCAACTTTATTTACAGTTTCTTTTAAATTAAATTTTTCTTGTTTTCCTAAAAATATTCCTGCAAATAATACACAAACTAATAAATAAGCATAAGACCCTGTCTGATTACTAAAAGGTAAAATATCTAAAAATTGTGGTCCCCCAAATAATCCTAAAAAACCAGCAACTAAAGATGAAGGTATATAATAGTTTTGTAAAAATTTAATTTTACTTCTCATCATTTGAGCTATAAATAATAAACCTGACATAATACAAAAATCTAATAACATTGACCATGCTGTAAACTGCATATTTTCGCCCTCCTTATTTTTCCTTTTAAAAGTTTTAGTTTAAATTTTAAAAAACATAATAAGTCTTTTTTGTACAAAATTAAGACAATAATTTTATAGTATAAGTATACATCAAAAAAGAAATGTTGTCAATTGTTTTTTCTAAAAAAGAATTTAAATTCTTTTTTATAATAATTTATTTTTATTTTTAAATTAAAAAACAAAATAAATATCTTTTTTTGTTTTTTTACATATTAATAATAAAAAAAGGAACTATTTTTTAGTTCCTTTTTATTTTTATTCAATTATTCACTATCTGCAACTCATTTTATTCACAACAATCATTACACTTAGAAACTTTATCATATTTTTTATGATTTACTATTAACATTATCAAACTTGCTGTTGCTCCTATCATAATAAGTGCTGCAAACATTCCTCCAAAGTTAGCAATTACTTTTACTCCATTTACTCCAAATAAAGAAATCATAATATATCCTAAGGACATTGTTATAGCTCCCCAAATAAGTTTTAATCTATTTGGTGCCTCTGGATTATCAGGATCAATTCCATGAGTAGATATTCCTGCCATTGCAATTGTATTAGAGTTACATGCAGTAACTATTGATAAGAAAATTAAAATAACAAATAAAGGTATTATGATTTTTCCTAAAGGCATCGCTGCTAACATATCATATGGAACATTTTCAACACCTCTATTGTAAGAATCTACTAAGTCAACAGCCCCACTTTTATGTAACCATAATGAAGTCCCACTTACAAGAGTCATCCATAAAGCACTTACAGTAGCACATATTCCTATATATAAACCTAAAACATGTTTTATTTTACGTCCATAAGCAATTCTTCCCATAAATGCTCCTGAAGTTGGCGCCCAAGACATCCAACTGAACCAATAGAAAGTTGTCCACCATTGTGGCCATTGAGTTTCATGGGCTGCTCCTGTAACTAACATTTTTTCAAAAAATCCTCCAATAAATCCTCCCATTGCTTCTGTTGCTAAATTAAACAAGAAAGGAGCATTTGAGAAAATAATTAAAAATACTAAGAAAACTATATAACCATAAACATTTATATCAGCTACATATTTTAATCCTTTTTGAATTCCAGATATTGAAGTGGCAACTACAGTAATCCCTATTATTATTCCTATAATTAACCATAATTTTGGATTACTTGGAATTCCCATCATTTTAGAAACTCCTCCAGCTACATTCATAAATCCTTGAGCTACTGAACCAGCCATTCCTGCTGAAATTGAGAATAATGTAATAGCATCTATTATATTTACTGTTTTTTGATTATCTGCATATTTTCCTAATACTGGTGCCATCTCACTAGCAATAGAAAATGGCTTTTTACCATTATAATACATAAAAGCAAAAACTACAGCTGGAACTGTATAGATTGCATATGGAACTACAGTCCAATGTAAAAACATTGTTTCCATAGAAAATTTTAATGCATCTTTTGATAATGGTTCTATTCCTGTGATATCTGTAGCTGGATTTAATAAGTGAGCTATTGGTTCTGCTGGTCCCCAGAATAATACTCCTGCAGCCATTGTTGTTGTAAGAGCTATTGTAAACCAAGAAAAATCAGATAATTCTGGTTTAGCATCTTCTCCTCCAATACGAACATCTCCAAATTTTGAAAACATTGCTACAATTCCTACTATTGTTACAGCTAAAGCTAGAATACTTTCCAACCATCCAAAATTGTTAATAATTCCATTGTTAATAGTATTAATAGCATTAATAAATTTATCTTCACTAACTATTCCTAATAATACAAACACCAATAAAATTATAAATGGTGGAAAAAATGTCATTTTACGTAATTTTAGATTCTTTCCTCTATCTTCCATTTTAAAAACCTCCTAATTTTTCCATACTTTCTATATTTTTTATATTTTCAGTTAATTGGTGATATGATTCAATATTTCTATCAGTCAATACTGTATTAAATGCTCTATCAGATTTAACTCTATCTAAATGAATATCTTGATATAAAATAGTTTCTTCTTCAATTCCCAATGTTCCCAAAACTTGTCCTAATGGATTTACTATTTGAGATTTTCCTGCATACATATCATTTTCATCTCCTGTTACTCCACATTGATTACAAGCTACTACATACATTAAATTATCTAATGCTCTACAAGAAAGTGTTAAATCCCACCATTCTTTAAAATAGTATCCACCTCTCCAAGCTGCTGGAGTTATCATTAATTCAGCTCCATTAAGAGCTAATATTCTACTGCTTTCTGGAAAACAAGCATCATAACAAATTGTCATCCCAATTTTTCCTAATTTAGTATCAAATACAGGATATTTCATTCCTTTTCTTACTAATGTACGTTCTTCCCCAACAGGATGAGTTTTAGCATAAGTCCCTATAATATTTCCTTCGTCATCAATTATAATTGCTGTATTTTCATATATATTTTTTTCTACTTCTAAAAGTATTGTACAAACAATATGAACTGTTAATTCCTTTGCTAGAGATTTTAATTTTGTTAAAGTATATCCATCTTCTTTTTCTATTAAATTAGTATATTTATCCATTCCTCTAAATTTTAACCCAGTATTAAATACTTCAGGAAGACATACTAACTTAGCTCCTTTCTGTGCAGCTTCTCTAATAAATTTTTCTGCTTTTTCTACATTTTCTTTAACTAAGCCAAAATTACTACTCATTTGAACTACTGCTACCTTATAACTTCTCATAATAAACCTCCTATTTTTCATATATTATCAAAACTTTAATTTCTAAAACAAAACATTCTAACTATTATAAGTTCATATTACAGTTATAATTATAAACGATATCAAGGAAGTTGTCAACCTTTTTTGTAAAAAAAGTTTTTTTATTCTTTTTTTTGATATAAAGTATTGTCTATTTTTTTTATTTGTGATACAATTACTTCAAAATATATTTTTATTAAGGAGGAAGTATAAAATGGAACAAAATTTTCATGAAATAGCTAAAGAATTAATGAAAGGAGCATATGACTTACATACTCATACAGAACCTTCTGCTTTTAATAGAGCCCTTGATGATTTTGAACTAGTATTAGAAGCCCAAAAATATGGAATGGCTGGAGTAATGATTAAAAGCCATTACGAACCTACTCAATCAAGAGCAAATCTTGTTAATAAAAGATTAAATTCCAATACTAAAGCTTTTGGAGGAACTGTTTTAAACTGGCCAAATGGTGGTTTAAATCCTTTTGCTGTAGAAAATGCTTTAAAAAATGGAGCTATTATTGTTTGGATGCCTACAAGAGATTCTAAAAATTGTTTAAGATATGGAGATATGCCTGGAGATTTCTTTAAAAGACCAGGAATAACAATTTTTGACAAAAATAAAAATTTAATAAAAGAAGTTTATGAAATATTTGAAATAGTAAAAAAATATGGAGCTTATCTTGCAACAGGACACTTAAGTCCAGAAGAATCTATAAAACTTTGTGAAGAGGGAAGAAAAAATGGAGTTAATATGATTTTAACTCATCCAGAATGGCCACGTACTGTAGTAAATGGTGAAACTCAAAAATATTTAGCTAGTCTTGGAGTTCTTATTGAAAAAAATTGGTTAAATGTAGCTGAAAATTCTATTTCTATAGAAGAAATGGCAAAAAATATAAGAATGGCTGGAATTGAAAATACGTATTTAGCAACAGATAGAGGACAAAATGGTTTCAAACATCCAGCTGAAGAGATGTTGAATTTTATAGTTGCTTTATTAGAACAAGGATTTACAAAAGATGAAATAAAAACAATGATACAAACAGTCCCTTCATATATAGCTAATAAAGTAAAAAGATAATAAAATTTTATTAAAGGGTAAATCATAATTTATTTTTGACTTACCCTTATATTTTTTCATAAAAATTAGGAGGAAAAAGTATGTTAATATTAATTGGTATACTAATCTTTTTGGTTACTTTCTATTTTATTATTACAGAAAAATATCCAAAATCTTTAGTATCTATTATTGGTGGTGGACTAATGGTTGTTATCAGAATTTTAAATGAAGAACAAGCATTAGAAGTTGTTGGATATAATCTTGAAATTCTAGTTCTTTTAATTGGAATGATGGTTATTGTTGAAATTATGTCTGAAACAGGAATTTTTCAATGGATAGCTATAAAATTAGCTCAAGTAGTTAAAGGAGACCCTATTAAAATTCTAGTTCTTCTATCTATTGTTACAGCTACTTGTTCAGCTTTTTTAGATAATGTTACTACTATTCTTTTAATAGTTCCTGTAACTATTTTCTTAGCTAATAGGTTGAAATTAGAACCAAAACCATTTGTATTAATGCAAATATTTATGTCTAATATTGGTGGAACAGCTACAATGATAGGAGACCCACCTAACTTAATTATTGGAAG
>NZ_JHXW01000015.1 GCF_000622245.1 Fusobacterium perfoetens ATCC 29250
AGCGGGAAACTGACTTTAAGATAAGTACTCTATAGACAACTTCGAGACTAGGAGTTAGATAGGTTGGGAGTGTAAGTGAAGTAATTCATTAAGCGGACCAATACTAATAAGTCGGAATCTTAATCAAGAGAAATTACTATGTAGTATTGAGTGTTTAAAAACTCAAAATATAAGTTGGCAAGAAAAGCTACGAGGGTACACCTAGTAACATACCGAACCTAGCAGTTAAGCTCGTAAACGCTGAAAGTACTTGGGGGGCAGCCCTCTGGGAGGATAGGAACTTGCCAACTTTTTTTATTTTTTGAAAAAATAAAAAAAGAAAATATAAAATATTTAGAAATTAAAAAGTTATTATGAAAGAGTTATACAATAATTTATATTTTTTATTAATAGTATTTAATACAAAGTAATAAATGTAAAAATTAAAATAAGATTTAAAAAAATGAATTTATATTTTGATTGAAATATAAAAAATAGAGTAAAAGGATTTATCAAAGTTTGCTAAGTTTTAAAAAATATATAAAGTATAATATAAAAATAAAAATTTTAATATAGATTTGTGATAAAAAATTAATAAATAAAATATTTTAAAAGTAGAAAAAATTAAGATTAAGAAAAAAAAGAACTGAGTAAAACATTTTTTGAAATGTTACTCAGTTTTTTTTATAACTTTAAATTTTTTAATAAAAATTATCTAAGTTAAAGATAGAATTATATTTTATTTATTTTTTGATTTACGAGTTCTTTTTTTAGTAATTTTTTCTTGTTCTTTAGTGAAGTCATCAATTCTTTTATTGAAAGTAGAAGCTGGTTTAAAATTAATTCTATATTTTGTTTCAGTCATAATCATTTCACCAGTTTTAGGATTTCTACCTTCTCTACCTTTTAAAATTCTTTTTTCAAAATTTCCAAATTTTCTTAAAATAACAAGGTCATCTTTTTCCATAGCCACCTTCATAGTTTCCATAAATAATTCTACTTGTTGTGCTGCTACAGAAAAACTTTCAATATTTCCCAATTCTTGATAAAGAGCAACAAAATCTTTCTTTTTCATCATAATATAGTTTTCCTCCCATTAAAAAATAATAAAAAAAATCAAAAAGTATTTTTTTAGAATATAATATCATATTTTAATGAAAAAAAAAAGAGAAAAATTAAAAAAACTTTATAATCATGAGTTTATATGATAAAATAGTAAAAAATATATTCATAAGAAATGAGGAGGGTTAATGATAGGGGCTTTTTTTGATATAGATGGTACTATATGTAGAAATTCACTTTTAACAGAACACTTTAAAAAGATGATTAAATATGAATTAATTGACCCTTTAGTTTATGAAGGAAAAGTTAAAGAAACTTTTAGATTATGGACTGAGAGAGTAGGAGATTATGATGGATATTTATTAACTCTTACAGAAAGTTATGTAAATGCTATGATTGGAATTTCAGAAAAAGATAATGAGTTTGTATCAGAACAGGTAATGAAATTGAAAGGAAATAGAGTTTATAAATATACAAGAGAAAGAATAAAATGGCATAAAGAGCAAGGACATAAAGTAATTTTTATATCTGGAAGTCCTGATTTTCTAGTAAGAAGAATGGCTGAAAAATGGGGAGCTAATGATTATCAAGGTTCGATTTATCATATAAAAGATGGAAAATTTTCTGGTGAAATATCTCCTATGTGGGATTCTAAAAATAAAATTAAAAGTTTAAATAAATTTTGTGAAAAATATGATATTGATTTAGAAAAAAGTTTTGCTTATGGAGATACTAGTGGTGATTATTCAATGTTGAAATCTGTTGGGAATCCTATAGCAATTAATCCATCTAAAGAATTTTTAGATAAAATAAGAAATGATAAAGAAATTGCACAAAAGGTAAAAATAGTAATAGAAAGAAAAGATGTAATATACAAAGTTAATATAAATGTAGAAACTATAGATTAATTTGGGAGGAATAATGGAGGAATTTGTATTTTTAAAACCAAGAAAAATGAAACATCCAGTTAATGGGATGACTTTAGAATACTTAGAGAAGCAAAGTGCAATAGCAGCACTTTTAGTTTCTAATGATGGGAAAAAAGGATATTTTGTAGAACAATTTAGACCTGGCATTAAAGAAAATTCTTTAGAAGTTATAGCAGGACTTATAGATGAAGGTGAAGTACCAGAAGATGCTTTATATAGAGAAGTAAGAGAGGAAGGAGGATATTCTAGGGAAGATTATGATATTATTTATGAGGAAAAGAAACCTTTAGCAATATCTCCTGGATATACTGAAGAAAAATTGAGTTTATATATTTTAAAATTAAAAGATAAAGCAAATCAAAAAGAATTAAAGTTAGATGAAGGAGAAGATTTAACAGGAAAATGGTTTGATTTTGACGAAATTTTAGAGAAATCTCAGGATTTCAAAACTTTTTATTTAGTAAAAATATATAAATATTTAGGAAAATAATGAATAAATTAAAATTACCAGATAGTTTAAAAGATATTGAAGTAGTTATTAATAGAAAAAAAATAAAAAATATAATAATAAAAATAGATGATGAGTGTAAAATAAAAATTTCCTTACCTTTTGGAGTACCAAATAATTATGTAGAAAAAATTATTGAAAAAAGGGAAAAATGGATATTAGAAATAATTAGTCAAAAGAAAAAAATAAAAAATAATTTTGATGAAAATTTTATTTATTTAGGAAAAAGTTATCAAATACAAATAAATAATTCTATGGAAGAATTTTGTCAATTAAAAAATGGAAAATTTTATATAAATATTCAGAAAAATTCTTTTGAAAATAGAAAAAAATTAATTGATAAGTGGATATGTGAAAATTTTTATGATTTAATGATAGAGTTAACTATGACTATAGGAGAAAAAATAGGATATACTCCAATTAAAATAAAATTTAGAGATATGAAAACTAGATGGGGTTCTTGTAATTCTATGAAAAAAAGTATTACCTACAATCATCAGTTGTATAAGAAATCTATTTATTTTATAGAATATGTTGTATTACATGAGTTAGCTCATATTCCATATCCTCATCATCAAAAAACTTTTTGGGAATTTATTGAAAAAATTATGCCTGATTGGAAAGAAAGAAAAAAATTAGGAAATATTTGATAAAATTTTGTTAAAAAAATAAAAATATAATAAAATTGAAAAATTTTATTAGGAGGTTTTATGAAACCTAAAAATATGGGACAAATAAATTTTTTTACTGAAATGTCAGAACATCAAATTTCAGCACAAGAATTTTTTGGAAATGTTTTATTAGAATCAATTAAGAGAAATTTTGGGTTAAAAAAAATAGTTATTTTCTTTTTTGATGTTCAAGGAAAATTTTTATCTTTGATAAATTCAGAAGATACTAAAAAAAATGATACCAAACATCCTTATAAAGAATTTGTATTAATAGATATTATAAGACATATAATATTTCAGGATGCTGTAAGAGATAAATTAACTTATTTTGATGTAACTCCTAGAATATATAAATCAACAGACATTATAAGTAAAAGTGACTATAATAAATCTTCATATGTAGAGTTTTTGGAAAAGAATTTTAATGCACATTATAGTTTAACAGTACCTTTTGGAATAAATGCTTATATTCAAGTAAGTTTTTTTAAATCTTATGATGAGGGAGATTTTTCAGAAGAAGAAACAGAAGAATTAAAAAAGATATATGTATATATAGCAAATTCTTATAAAAATTTTAAGAAATATGAACAAGCTAAAATAATAGCTAATATTCAAAATGAAATAATAGCACGTGGAGAAAAGGCATATTTAATTACAGATGATTTTATGCATATTTTAAGTTATAATGAGCTTGCTAAGGATTATTTAAAAGATATATTTGGAGAAGCTGTTACAGAACAGATAAATAGTGAAATTCCTTGTTATTGGTTACCTTTTTTATTAGGAGATGATATGTCTAATGATGAAAAGGATATTAAGACAAGAATTATAAAAAATTGTATATTTAAAATTTATACATATAATCAAACTTACTCAAATGGAATTGTAGATAAATATCATTGGATAACTATTTCTCAAAAAATACCTATTAAAAAAGAGTTTAGTTCTTCAGAAGATAAATTAACAAAAACAGAGGAAAGAATAGTAGAATTATTACATAAAGGATTAACTTATAAAGAAATATCAAATGAATTAGTAGTAAGTTATCACACAGTGAAAAAGCACATTCAAAATATTTATACAAAATGTGGAGTAAATAGTCGTTTTGAATTATATAAATGGATAGAAGAAAGAGAATAAAAAATAAATAAAAAAGTAAAAATCCTATTAGATTTATCTAATAGGATTTTTTTGATTATTTTTTACTCAAAAAACGAATATAAATTACTCTCTAAAAAACGAATAATTAATATAAGGAATATTCCTTATATTAAAATAGTATCAATGGCTACTTGTGTGTAAAAATAATAGTTGCTAAAATATTATTGACAATGTGTTATTTTATAAAACAATATAAAATACTAGAAAAAATATTTGGGAGGAATATTTGTGCAAGAGGGAATAGTTTTTAATATCCAAAGATTTACAATACATGATGGTCCTGGATTAAGAACAGAACTTTTTTTAAAAGGTTGTCCTTTGAGATGTGATTGGTGTAGTAATCCTGAAAGTTGGAGTATTAATATACAACCAGGAGTTTATAAGAAAAAATGTATCTCTTATAAGAAATGTGCAGAATGTGAGACAGCTTGTCAAGAAAAAAATGTTCTTAAGTTTTATAGAGGAAAACTTATAGAAATAGATAGGGAAAAATGTTCTAATTGTATGAAATGTACTGATGCCTGTCCTTCAGAAGCTATAAAGCAATGGGGTAAAAAGATGTCAGTAGAAGAATGTATGGAAATAATTAGAAAAGATAAAGGATATTATGAACGTTCTGGTGGAGGAGTTACAGTTTCAGGTGGAGACCCTTTAGTTCAAAGTGATTTTGTATTAGAACTTTTTAAAAAATGTAAAGAAGAAAATATTCAGACTTGTTGTGAATCAACATTTTATTCTGATTGGAAAAATATAGAAAAACTATTACCATATACAGATTTAATAATATCAGATATAAAATTTATGGATAGAGAAAAGCATAAACAATATACAGGAGTATATAATGATTTGATTTTAGAAAATTTAAAAAAATTGTCGAAAGAAAAATCAGAAATTATATTGAGAATACCTGTAATACCAAATATAAATGATGATATGGAAAATATAAAATCAACAGCAGATTTTATTTTAAATGAAATGAACAATTCAGTTAGAACTTTACAATTATTAAGTTTTATGAGATTGGGTGAAGAAAAATATACTTCTTTAGGTATTCCTTATAAAATGGAAAATGTAAAAATAAATAGACGAAGTTTTCAAAAAAAAGTAAATGAAATAGCTAAGTATTTTAATGAACGTGGAATTCATTGTTTAGTAGGAACAAAAGAAAAAGAATAAAATAAATTTAAGATAAATAAAATGGAGGTAAATTATGGCAGAGATTCATACAACTGCAAGTGGTGTAGAAAAATTTGATCATATTTATTGTTTAGGATATCAAGTTAATCATGAAGATTGGTCTCCTTTTAAAAGAGTAAATTATTTAAGACAAACTTTTTTAGATCGTTCTTATGATGTTGATGTAGACCGTTTAAGATTAGTTACAGAAGCATATAAAAAACATGAAAAAGAATCTAAAAAATTACAATGTGCATATGCTTTTGAAAATATATTATTAAATACAAAATTATATATTTATCCAGAAGATTTAATTTTAGGGGAAATAGCAGCTCCAGCTAAAGCAGCTCCTATTTATCCAGAATTTTCTGTAGATTGGATAATAGATGAAATATTACATTCTCCTTTTGAAGAACGTGCTCATGACCAATTCTATATAAGAAATGATGAAGAAAGAAAAGAAATTGTAGAATTATGTAGATACTGGCAAGGAAAAACAGTTGAAGATATAATTAACTCAAGATTAGAAGAGGAACAAACTAAAGGGTCACAATTAGGTAAAAAAATATTTCAAACAAATGTTTATCATTATGCAGGAGTAGGACATTTAGCTATTGATTATGGAAAATTAATGAAAGTTGGATATAATGGTTTAATTAATGAAGCTAAAGAAAAATTAAATAAATTAGATAAAAAAGACCCTTATTATGGAGACAAAAGAGATTTTTACAATGCTTTAATAATTATGCATGAAGCTGCTAAAAAATATATATTAAGATATGCAAATCTATCTGAGGAATATGCTAGTAAAGAAGAAAATTTAGTTAGAAAACAAGAATTAGAACAAATGGCTAAAAATTGTTATGAAATAGCAGGAGAACCACCAAAAACTTTTTGGCAAGCTTTACAATTATTTAATATAGCAACAACATTGATTCAAATTGAAGGAAATGGACATTCAATTTCTTACGGACGTATGGACCAATGGTTATATGAATTTTACGAAAAAGATATAAATGAAAAAAGAATTACAAAAGAATTTGCTTTAGAACTTCTTGAAGTTCAATATGTAAAAATGAATAATCCAACAAAATTAAAAGATAAAGGAACAGTAGTAGTTCGTAATGGACGTGGTTTTGGAGGAGAAAGTCTTACTATAGGTGGAGTAGACCGTGATGGAAATGATGTAACAAATGATTTAACAATTTTAATGTTAGAAGCTTCTGCACATACTCGTATGATGAATCCATGGGTTTGTGTACGTATGCATGAAAATACTCCTTATGAATTAAAAGTAAAAACTGTAGAATGTATTCGTGCTGGTTATGGACATCCAAAAATTTTTAATGATACAAGTGCAATAAAAGCCATGTTACGTAAAGGAATGACTTTAGAAGAGGCTAGAGATTATTGTGTAGTGGGATGTGTTGAACCAGATTTACCAGGAAAAGAATATGGATGGCATGATGCTGCTTATGTAAATACAGCAAAAATGATGGAAATGGTAGTAAATGGAGGTCGTTGTTTAGACTGTGGACCACATTGTATGAGATGGGCTAAATGTGGTGCTTTAGGAAAACAATTAGGACCAAACACAGGTTCATTAGAAACATATAAATCTTTTGAAGAAGTATTAGAAAGTGTTGATAAACAATTTGCTTATTGGACTGACCAAATGTGTAGTAGTATGAATATTATAGATTTAGCTCATAGAGAGAGAAAACCATTACCATATGTATCAGCATTTTATGAGGACTGTATAGAGAGTGGTAAAGATTTAACAGAAGGAGGAGCTAAATACAATGGAATAGGGCCACAAGCTAGTGGAATAGCAACTTGTGCTGATAGTTTAGCAACTATTAAACAACTTATGTTCGATGAAAAACGTTTTACAGGAAAAGAATTATTACAAGCTATTAAAGATAACTGGGTAGGACATGAAAAATTATATGCTTTAGTAAATAGTTCAAAAGTTCATCACTATGGAAATGATGATGACTATGCTGATGATTTATTTAAATTTATGTTTGAATGTTATTGTTGTCATATAAGAGGAAGAAAAACTACACGAGGAGGAGAATTTAGTCCTGGAGTTTATTCAGTAAATGCTAATGTTGGAATGGGATTATTTACAAATGCTTCTTTAGATGGAAGAAAAGTAGGAGAAGCAATATCAGATAATATGGGGCCTGTTCATACTGATGGAGGTTCACATGATATAAGTGGACCTACAGCTATAGTAAACTCAGTAGCTAAGGTAGACCATAGTCTTGCAAGTAATGGAACATTATTAAATCTGAGATTCCCTCAAGAAGCAGTAGCAGGAATAGAAGGTAGAGATAACTTAATAAGTTTTATAGAAGAATATATTTCTAAAAAAGGAATGCATGTTCAATTTAATATAATGAGTTCTGCAACAATGAGAGCAGCACAAAAGAAACCAGAATTATATAAAGATATGTTAGTTCGGGTGGCTGGATACAGTGCTTACTTTGTAGAATTAGGAAAACCATTACAAAAAGATTTAATTCAACGTACAGAATTACATTTTTAATATAACTAAGGAGATGGAATATTTATGAAAGATTTTGGATTTAAAATACCTCAAAATATAGAATTTGGAATTGGAAGTTTAAAAAAACTTCCTAAGATTTTAGAAGAAAGTAGATCAAAAAATGTTTTATTAATTTCAGACAGAGGACTTGAGAAATTAGGAGTAGTAGCAAAAGTATCGAATATAATAAAAGAAGCTGGAATAAAATGTACAGAATTTTTAGATGTAGTACCTAATCCAACTGTAGATGTAGTTAATGAAGCAACAGAAATATATAAAAATGTAGAAGCAACAAGTATAATAGCTTTAGGTGGAGGAAGTCCTATGGATGTAGCTAAAGCTGTAGGAGTATTAGCAAATTTTGGTGGAAAAATTACTGATTATGAAGGAAATCATAAAGTTCCAGGAAAAGTAGTTCCAATTATAGCAATACCAACAACAGCAGGAACTGGAAGTGAAGTAACAGCTTCTGCTGTAATAACTGATGAAAGTCGTAATTATAAGTTTTCAGTATTTAGTTATGAAATTTTACCATCATATGCTGTATTAGATCCAGAATTAATAATGACAGCTCCTGCTTCAATAGCTGCTTCTTGTGGAGTAGACGCTTTAATTCATGCTATGGAGGCTTATATATCAAATAATGCTACACCTTTTTCAGATGCAATGGCTGAGAAAGCTATGGAATTAATAGGAAGAAATCTTCGTGCTTTTGTAGCTAATAGACAAAATGTAGATGCAGCATGTGCAATGATGTTAGGTTCTACATTTGCTGGAATTTCTTTTGCTTGGGCAAGATTAGGAAATGTTCATGCAATGAGTCATCCAGTAAGTGCTTATTTCCATGTACCTCATGGAGTAGCAAATTCAATATTACTTCCAACAGTATTTGAATATAATGCTTTAGCTGATAGAGGACGTTATGAAGTGATTTATAACTATATATGTGAAGGAAAAGAAAAAGTTAAAAACTTTAAACCACAAATGTTAGTTGATGAAATAAGAAAATTAAATAATGACTTAGGAATTCCTAAATCATTATCAGAAGTTGGAGTTACGGAAGATATGATACCAGCAATGGCTGAAGATGCTATGAAGAGTGGAAATATTCCAGCTAATCCTCGTCAAACTTCTCTAAAAGAAATTACTGAGTTATATAAAAAAGCTCTATAATTAAAAAGTTAAAAAGGTATATTGAAATAAAAAAGAACTACTGTTTATAAAATTAAGCAGTAGTTCTTTTTATATTGTAAGAGAATACTATTAAATTTATAGTACTTAACAATTCTTATTATTAAATTAAAATTCTAGGAATTTTATTAGATAAGATAGATAAAACTTCACACATATTCATTTTTAAATAATTTCTAGTTGAAGAAAAATCATAATAAAGTTGTACAGAATCATTTATACAAACACTATCATCAACTTCTATTAAAGTAGTATCCATCATAACAGAAATAATTTTAAATTGACGATTATTAATTAAAGCAAATGAACCTTCATTTATTTTTAAAAAACCATCACCATATCCTATTTTAATAATAGCTACTTTTGATAAAGTCATAGGTAGATTTTTTTTTAAATTGTAAGTAAGATATTTTAAAGAAGAAATATCTCTTATATTTATTATTTTTCCTTTTAAAGAAAAAACTTTTTGTAAATTATTTTCAAAAGCTCCTTCTTCATAAAAACCAAAAACAAACATACCAGGTCTTAAATGGGTAGATATTGGAATACTTCCATATCTTGTAATACCTAAACTATTTTGAAGATGTATCATTTGAAAATTATCTTTACCTAATTCTTTTACTATTTCAGTGAAGTTATTTATAATCTTTATTCCATCTTCATATTCAACAGAAAAAAGATGTGTAAAAATTCCAGAAAATTTTAAATTAGATTTAATTATTAAATTTCTTAAAACATCTATATTTTTATAAAAAATTCCGTTTCGTCCAAAACCAAAATCTATTTTTAATTGAATTTGATTTGAAGAAATTCCAGATTTTAAATATAGAGATAAATCTTCTAAAGAATTTGCTGAAATTAAAAGTTGAGAATTACTAATAATTTCTTTTAGATAATTAGATTCTATAGATTCAAAAATTAATATCTTAAAATTTTTATCATAATTTATATGTTTTAAAATTTCTAAAGCTTCAAAAATTCTAGCAACAGCACAAATATTTATTTTATATTTTAAAAGTAATTTAGATATTATTTTTATATCATGTCCATAAGCGTTAGCTTTAATAACAGGAATAATATCTTTATTATATTTAAGTTTTAATAAATTTATATTGTGGATAAAATTTTTTTCTGAAATAAAAATATTCATAATTACTCCAAAATCTATTTAAATTTATTATCAAGCTCTCTATCAGAAAAAGGACCAAACCCTTCACTAACAGTAGGTTTTAAATTTTTTATAAATGTTCCCATTTCATCAGCACTACCTACAATTCTATTAAATATACTTAAATATTCATTTAAAATGGGATTATTTAAATCATAAGGATATCTGATAATATGGTCTATTTCACTCCAAGCTTCTTCAAAAACAGTTCTAACTTGCATTTCAGTATAAACAATATCATCAATTTCTTCAATATAATTTTCTATTAAATAGTGAACAGAACGATAACCATGCTCTCTTATTATTAACTCACAGTTAAGATTAGCTAAAGTTTTCTTCAATAATTCAGTATTATAATCTCCTGGTCTAACATTTACTTGAGGTGTCTCAGCAACATCCCAATTACTTAAAATCTCTTTGTGAACTTCAATCCAATCTTCTTTAAAAAGATGAAGAACTCTGACCCCAATAAGGTCAGTAATAATTTTTTTATAGTTGTTAACATTTATATTTTTTTCATTATATTTTTTACCCTTTCTAATTATTTTTTCTATGAGATGATATGGTTTTTTAACTCTTCTTCTAACTGAATGAACAGCTTTAGAATCTATTAATTCAAAAGTAAATTCATCAGCCTTTTTTTCTAAAAAGGGAATGATTTTAATATAATCATCATAAATTTCCTCTAAATCTTTCCATTGAAGTCCAGTAGCTAAAAAAGTTTCTTCACTAATAGAAAATTCTTTCAGAAATTTATCTTTATTAAGCATTAAATTTCACCTCTTAATTTTTTTAGGTAAATAGTACAAACTTTTCTTTTACCTATAATTTTATCTTCACTAACATCTTTTTCAGAAACAGGAGATTTTAAAATAATTGTTTCTTCAATTAGATTTTTCTTATCTAAATGATGTAAACGTTTAAAAGTAACTTTATCTTGACTATGTAAATAAGATTTATCAACCTCATAATCACACCAAGTTGAAATAGATTCTTTTTTTAATAGAAGTTCAAGGTTAAGTAAATAGAAAATATTTTCTATATCTTCTAATTTATTCATTTGTATTTTTAAATTTTCTTCTTTAGCAGTAGTAAATAATGAGTAGATAGTTTTTATTTTAACAACTTCAGAAATATTATTTAAAATAATTTTTCCAGATAAATTTTTAAAAGAAAATTCCATAGGTATTCCAGAGAATAAAGACTCTAACATTTTTAAAACTACAATAGTTCTTCCAAGAGTAGTGGAAGAAGAAATTTCATAATAGAAGTAATCACTTGTAACTTTAATTGTTTCAGGAGTATCATTTACAATACTAACTCTTAACTTAAAATCTCTACTTTTAATTTCCAAAAGAGAAATATTATTTTCTTTATTAGAAAGAACTCTTATAAAACAATTACTAAAAAATTCTCCTATTTTCATCTCAGCATTTCCAACAATTCCAATATCATCAAAAGAAATATTTTCAGGTAAATTAGTAGAAATTATAGGAAATTTATTAAGAGATAGTGATGAATATTTTTTCTCTAATCCTGTCTCTAAAGAAAATTCATTATTTTCTAATATTATATCTTTAGGAATATATTTTTCTTTTTCTTCTTTTGGATTCTCACTAGAAATATTATCAAATAAAGAAAATTGAATTTCTTTATTTACTTCCTCATCAGAAGTTTCAAACTCTAGAGTATTTTCTATATTATTTTCAAATTCAGAAGTATTGTCTTTTATTTTAGTTTCGATATTTTCTTCTTTTTTTTCTTCAAAAAATAACTTATTTTTTATTTCTTCTGTGAAAGTTGGGGCTTCTACTACAGTTTTTTCAAATAAATTAGATTGAGCTTCAGGAATAATTTCTGTATTTTCTTCTTCAAGATTAATTTCAACATTATTATCTTTTGATATATTTTCAATAGTTTCTTCTTTTATTTCAGATTCTAAAGAATCATCTATATTATTAAAACAATTATAAAGTTTTTTTATAAATTTAGAAGAATCATAATTTAGAACTTTAATATTATATTTTTTTATAAAATCTAAAACTCTAGAGTTTATAATAGGTTCATCTGTAACTAAATATATATCTTTTAGTAAGTTTGGAAAATCTCCAAATATAAATTCTAGTATTTCAAAGAAATCAGAATCTCTTAAATCAAAAGCACAGATAATATTTGTTCTTAGTTTTAAATCATAACGAATACTATTAAAATAATTTTTATAGAAAGGAAGAACTTTTAATTTTTTTAAATCTTGACTTGTAATAATACAAGTATCAATAGAATCTAATTCGCCTAAAGGTTTATAAAGTTTTGTTTTTCCGATAGCAAAGGTATCTTTATCAAATGGAGAAAGTTTTTTTATTCTTTCATTATTATAAAGTAAATTATCATAGTTAATATTAAGAATTGATGAAATTCTATCTTCTTTTATAAGAGATTCAAGGTATTGAATATTCATATCTTTTTCAAAATAAAGAGATTGAATATTTTTAAATATATTTTGTTTTGTAGATACAACTTTATCTACAAAAATTTGAGATACCTCTAATAAAGAATTTTTTTCTATATCATCAATATTTGAAAAATTAAAAGTTTCTATAAGAAAATTAGATAATTCATTTCTACTAGGGTAAGAATCTAAATTTTTATAAAAATTTTCTGTTATTAAATTTATTTTTTTTTCTAGTTTTATATTTTCAAAAAAGTCCATATTTTACCTCTTAAAATTATTCTTTACATAATAAGTATATACTAATTTTCTGAAATTCTCAATTAAAATTTTGAAAAAAAGTGATATAATATAGAAAAAAAGGAGAGTAAAGAATATGTTACATATACTAGGAGAATCACTTTTTTATATAAATATTATATTTGCTCTGATAGTTATTTTCTTTGAAAGAAAGAGACCTATGTATACTTTACTGTGGATAACTCTTCTTTTATTAACTTCATATTTAGGTTTTTTAGCCTATTTATTTTTTGGATTAAAATTTTATAAAAAAAGAAAAGTTACAAAATTTTATTCAAGAACTTTTTTTAAAGAGTTATATCAAACAGATGGATATAAATTAAAACTTGTAGAAAAAAGAAATCAAATGATAAATTATATAAATAATACAGTTGGAAGTAAGGTAACTTATTATAATAATGTTTTTTTTTATAAAGAAGGAAATAGTTTTTTTAAAGATATGTTAGAAGATATAAAAAATGCTAAAGAAAGTATTAATATGGAATTTTTTATTTTTAGTGATGATGAATTTGGAAAAATTATATATGATGAATTAGAAAAAAAATCTCTTGAAGGAGTAAGTGTAAAAATTATAGTAGATGGTGTAGGAACTAGATGTCTAACAAGAGCAAGAAAAAAATCTTTAAAGAAAAATAATATAGAATTGAAAGTATTTTTTCCATCTACTTTTCCTTTTATAAAAATTGGAAATATAAGAGCTAATTATAGAGACCATAGAAAAATATGTATAATAGATAGTCTAATATCATATACAGGTGGATTTAATATAGGAAAAGAATATATAGGAAAGGGAAAATTAGGAAGTTGGAGAGATACTGGAGCTAGAATAGAAGGAGAGGCTTCAATAGATATTGAAAGAGAATTTTATATAAATTGGAGTTTTTTACAAAAAAAACATTTAGATTATGCAGAAACAGATAAAATCCTTAGAAAGAAAATAAACAAAGTTCATGAGAATTTAAAAAAATATGATGTAAATGGGGTACAATTAGTAAGTAGTGGACCGAATTATGAAACAAGAACAATTAGAGATTGTTATATTAGAATGATAATGGAAGCTAAAAGAAGTATCTATATAGAAACTCCATATTTTGTGCCAGATGATTTTCTTTTAGATTGTTTAAGAATGGCTTTAAAATCAGGAGTAGAAGTAAAAATAATTATACCTTTTTATCCAGACCACCCATTTGTACAATGGGCTAATCAGAACTTTTCAATAGAAATGTTAAAAGAGGGAGCAGAAGTATATAAATATAAGGAAGGATTTTTACATAGTAAACTTTTAATAATTGATAATGAAATTCTTTCTTTTGGTAGTGCAAATTTTGATTATAGAAGTCTTTATCAAAATTTTGAAATGAATTGTATAGTTTATGATATAGAATTGATAGGATATTTAAGAGAAGTATTTTTTGAAGATATTTCAAAAAGTGTAAGATTAACTAAAGATAAAATAAATAATAGAGGAAAAATAGAGAAAATAAAAGAAGCAATTTGTAGATTAATGTCCCCAATTATTTAGTTAGGAGGAGATTATGGAATTACAAAAATTAAATGAATTTTTTAGAGAATTTTATGTAGAAAAAAATAGTAAAGAAAAAGTTATAGATTTGCATATACACACTAATTATTCAGATGGATTTATAAGTTGTAAAGCATTAGAACATCATTTAAGAGATAAAAGTTATTTATTAGCAATAACAGATCATAATGCTATTGGTGGAAATATTATGCTTAGAAAAATGGGGATAAATGTAATTCCTGGTATAGAATTAGGTTGTGTTGATGGTTTTGAAATGTTAGTATATTTTAAAACAGAAGATGATTTAATATATTTTTATAAATCTTTTGTTGAACCAAATAAAAATAAATATAGAATGGCAAAAACTCATCAAGATATTCATTATTATTTAAGAGCATTAGAGAATTTTAAATGTTATAAATCTATACCTCATATAGCTGGTCTTGCTCAAAAAAATTTTTTAAAAAATAAGGATTATATTTATAATGTTATTGCTAGAGTTGATGCTATTGAAATACATAATCATGCTCTTCCAAATTTTAGAAATTTAATAGCTGAAGATGTACAAAAGAAATATGAAAAAGAATTAACTTTTGGTAGTGATGCTCATTTTATGGAAGAATTAATAAAATTTTCTAAACGTATAAATCATTTAGAAAAAAATAATTTATTTAGAGAATATTCATCTAAAATAAAATTAATAAGTTGGTTAGGTAGAAAACATTTAGCTTATGGGATAAAAGGAATGTTAGAAAAATAAAAATAGAGACTTGCAATTTTTTATAAATATTGTATAATAGAAAATGGAAAAAGATTCTGTAGCTCAGTTGGATAGAGCGACGCCCTCCTAAGGCGTAGGCCATGCGTTCAATTCGCATCAGAATCGCCATATAAAAAAATTAAACTGGTAGAAATACCAGTTTTTATTTTAGAAAAAATAAAAAATATAATAAAAGTATTTTTTTATAGTGAATTTTATACAAAGATAAAAATAAATAATTAATATTTTTTTAGTAAATAGTATTAAAAAATCAATATTTTTCTTTACAAATCAGCTTAAATATAATATAATTGTATATCAAATATAAATTATAAATTAGTACTAAATTTTAGTAAAAAATAAAAAGGAGAAAACATGAAAAGAGTAATCACTTTACTTTTTTTTATATTTATTTCAGTTTTTAGTTTTTCAGAAGATTATAGGGATATAAATAATATTAAAACTTTAAAAATGTTAGTTAATGAAAAAAATTTTAATAATAATAAGTCAACTGAAAAAACTTATGATATTTTATACAAGTTGCCAAATATGTTAAAGAAAACTATGTTAGAACCTAAAAGTCATAAAGGAGAAATTTTTATATATAAAGATAATAAGAAAATAGTATATTTACCAATATTTAACCAGCTAATAGAAGAAAATAATGTAGAAGAGGAAAATTATATTGTAGATACAATAACTTTTTTTCAAAAAAAATATAAAAATGATTCTGAATTTAAAAAAATATATAATACTAAAAATAAATTTCAAGTGAAAAAAGAAAATTTAAATTTAAATATTTTAAAAATGGAAAACATAGAAGGATATAGATTACCTGTTGAGATAAAAATTTATGATAAAGATATTTTAATAGCTCATTTAAAATTATCAAATATAACAATAAATAAAAATATTTCTGAAAGTGAGTTTAAAATTTAATGACAGAATTTATAAAGGTAGAAGGAATAATTATTAAAAAGAAAGATATAAATGATTCAGATAGATTACTTACAGTATTCACTAACTCATTAGGAAAACAAAATATTATTTATAAGGGAATAAACAAAAGTAAAAAAAGGGATAAAAATGCTTCAGATATTTTAAGCTATTCTAAATTTATTCTCTATAAAAAAGGTGAAAATTATATTGGGAGTAATATAGACTTAATAGAAAATTTTGAAAATATCAAAAAAGATATGGAAAAAATAGGAATTTCATTATATATATGTTTTATTTTAATAGAAGTTTTAAGATTTGGAGAAAGAAATAGTAAGCTTTATGATTTGTCTTTAAATAGTTTAAAATATATTAATAAGGAAACTGAGAAAGAAAAATACTATTTATTGCTAGTATATTATCTTTATAAAATTTTAGTAGAAGAAGGATTAAATTTTAATTTAGAAGAAGGTAAATATTTTTCTATTAAAGAGGCTTATTTTGGAAAAAAATTAAAAGAGGATAGTATTTTTTTAAATGATTTTCAAGTAAATATAATTCAAAAAATTTATTATGGAAAAATTAAAGAATTATTAAAAGAAAAATTGAAAGTAGAAGATATAAAGAGTGTACTTGAATTATTTGAAAATTATTTTAATTATCATTTGGAAGAAAATTTAAATTTTAAGAGATATATTTGGGAGGAAAAAGAATGATAGATATAGTTAGAATAACAGACTATATGAAAGAAGATTTAATTGAACTTCAATTAAAAGGGAAAACCAAAGACAGCATATTAGATGAACTAGCAAGTTTATTAACAAAATCACCAAATATTACTACAGATAAAGAAAATATAAAAAAAGCTTTATTTGAAAGAGAAGAGCTTGGTAGTACAGGGATAGGCAAAGGAATAGCTATTCCTCATGCAAAAACTGAAAATGCTGAGCATTTAACAATTGCTTTTGGAATTAGTAAAGAGAAAATAGACTATAATGCTATTGATGAAGAACCTGTAAGAATATTTTTTACTTTTGCTTCCCCTTTAAAAGACAATAGAATATATTTAAAAGTTTTAGCAAGAATTTCAAGATTAATAAGGAGTGAAAATTTTAGAACTAAATTATTAAATTGCAAAACTCCGACAGAAGTAATAAAATGCATCTCAGAAGAAGAAGCTATTTAAAAGGAGGATTATATGAAATGTCCATTTTGTAATAGTGGTGATACAAAAGTTGTAGATAGTAGGGAATTTATAAATGGAAATTCTATCAAAAGAAGAAGAGAGTGTTTGGTTTGTAAAAAAAGATTTACAACTTATGAAAAAATAGAAGAGAGAGCTCTTTATGTAATAAAAAAAGATAATAGTAGGGAAAAATTTGATAGAAATAAAATAATAAGAGGATTGACTATAGCAACAAGTAAGAGAAATATTAGTAGAGATGAAATAGAAGAATTTGTTTTAAAAATTGAGAGAAAATTACAAAATTCTTTAGAAAGTGAAATTAGTACTAAGTATGTAGGTGAACTTGTAATGGAAGAATTAAAAAAATTAGATGAAGTTGCCTATGTAAGATTTGTATCTGTATATAAAGAATTTAAGAACATAAAGGATTTTATAGAAATAATAGAAGATATTAAAGGAAATAAATAGGAGGTAAATAAAAATATATGAGAATCTTATTTATGGGAACTCCAGAATTTGCAGTACCAAGTTTGGATGTTTTAGTAAAGTATCATGAAGTAATAGGAATTTTTACTAAAGTTGATAAAATAAATAAAAGAGGAAAAAAAATAGAATACTTACCTGTAAAACAATATGCAATAGATAAAAATATTCCTATATATCAACCAGAATCTTTAAAAACAAAAGAAATTCAAAATATTATAAAGGAACTAAATCCAGAATTAATTGTAGTAGTGGCTTATGGAAAAATAATTCCAAAAGAGATAATAGAAATTCCTAAATATGGAATTATAAATGTTCATTCTTCTTTACTTCCAAAATTTAGAGGAGCAGCCCCTATAAATGCTGCTTTAATAGAAGGAGAAGAAAAATCAGGAGTAACTATAATGTATATTGCTGAAGGATTAGATACAGGAGATATTATATTATCAAAAGCAACAGAAATTACAGAAGAAGATGACTTTTTATCTTTGCATGATAGATTAAAAGAGATAGGAGCTGAAGTTTTAAAAGAGGCTGTAGATTTAATAGGAAAAGGTCAAAATGAAAGAATACCTCAAGATGAGGAAAAAGCGACTTTTGTAAAACCATTCAAAAAAGAAGATTTAAAAATAGATTGGAATAATTCAAAAGAAAAAATATTTAATTTTGTAAGGGGGCTTAGTCCTATTCCTTGTTCATGGACTTACCATGAAGATAAAATATTAAAAGTATATCAAGTAAAAAAACAAGATAAAATTTATGAAAATGGAGAAATAGGGGAAGTAGTAGATAAAGTAAAAGGAAAAGGACCAGTTGTAAAAGTAAAAAATGGTTCTATAATAATTACAAGTGCAAAACCTGAAAGTAAAAAAATATTATCAGGAGCTGACCTTTTAAATGGTAATTTTGTAAAAATAGGCGATATATTAAAATAGGAGTTGACTTATTTATGACTATACTAGATGGAAAAAAACACTCAGAAGAAATATTAAATGATATAAAAAATCAAGTTGAAGAGTTAGAAAAAATAGGAAAAAGAAAGCCAGGACTTGCTGTAATAATAGTTGGAGAAAATCCTGCTTCAAAAATATATGTAAATTCAAAAGTAAAAGCTTGTGAAAAAGTTGGGATATATAGTGAAAAAATCACTTTACCAGAAAATATTACACAAGAAGAAATTTTAAAAGAGATAGATAAATTAAATAATAGTGAGAAAATAGACGGTATTTTAGTACAATTACCTTTACCAAAACATTTAGACGAAGAGAAAATTTGTAATGCTATATCTACAAAAAAAGATGTAGATGGCTTTAAGGCAGAAAATTTAGGGAAATTAGTTTTAGGAAAAGAAGAAGGATTAGTTCCTTGTACTCCACAAGGTATTATGTATCTTTTAGACACTATTAAAGACATAAATTTATATGGAATGAATGCTGTAGTTATAGGAAGAAGTAACATAGTTGGAAAACCTATAGCATCTTTTCTTATAAATAGAGGGGCAACAACAGTAGTTTGTAATAGTAAAACTAAAAATATAGAAGAAATTATAAAAGAAGCAGATATTATTATTGCTGCTTTGGGTAAAGCAAAATTTGTAACAGAAAATATGGTAAAAGAGGGTGCTATTGTTATAGATGTAGGAATTAATAGAATAGACGGAAAATTATATGGAGATGTAGATTTTGAAAATGTTTCAAAAAAATCTTCATATATAACTCCTGTACCAGGTGGAGTAGGGCCAATGACTATAGCAATGCTTTTAAATAATACTATAAAAGCTTATAAAGGAAAGGGGGTATAAAATGGCTAGACCAGGAAGACCAAAAAAAAATCAAACTATTGAAGAAAAAAATATTGAAATAAGAGAAAATAAAAAAAATAAATTAAATAAAAAAGAAAAAAGTATTGATGAAAAAATAAAAGAAGTTCAAAAAGCTGATAAGAAAGAATATTATATAGTTGATAAAAGAATATTACCAAGTTCTATAAAGAATGTACTTTTAGTAAATGATTTAGTACAAAATGAAAAAATGTCAAAATATGAAGCTATAAAAAAAGTAGGGCTTAGTAGAAGTACTTATTATAAATATAAAGATTATATAAAACCATTCTTTGAGGGGGGACAAGAAAAAGTCTTTAGTATTCATTTAGCTTTAAGAGATGAACCAGGGATACTTGCTAGAATTTTAGATGTAATAGCAAGTCATGATATGAATATATTAACAATAATCCAAAATATTTCTATTGATGGTATTGGAAGAGCTACCATATCTGTTCAAACTAATCAAGATACTTTAAGAAAAGTTGAGGGAGTATTAGAATTAATAAGTGAAATAGATGGAGTAAAAGAATTAAGAATAATAGGAAGTAATTAAGGAGATATAATGGAAAATATAAGTTTAGAATTAATAGAAATGTTGGCAAAAAAAATGAATGAAAGAGAATTAAATGAAATTACTTTAGAAAAAGGTGATGAAAAAATTACTTTAAAAAAAGAAATAAAATATATAACTAAAGAAGTTATAAATGATAAACCAATTTCTAAAGAAAAAAAGGGAAATGTTGTTTCAACAAAAACTTCTGAAGAAAAAGCAAAAGGAAATATAGTAATAGCTCCAATGTCAGGAACATTTTATAGATCACCAGCTCCTGGAGAGCCTCATTTCGTACAAGAAGGAGATGAAGTAAATAGTGGTGATGTTGTATGTATTATAGAGGCTATGAAAATGATGAATGATGTAATTTGTAAGTATTCAGGAAAAGTAGTAAAAATTTTAGTAGAAAATGGAGAGATTGTACAAAAAGGAGATAAACTTTTTGTTATAGAATAGCTCTAAATTAATTTTAAGGAAGGTGTAGATATATTGGACACGTATCGGGATTTGATTTTATTAGCAATTTTAATTATGTTATCAGGTTTTTTTTCTGCTTCAGAAACAGCTTTAACAGCTTTTTCTAGTATTTATTTAGAAGATATTGTTGAAAAAAGCCCTAAAAAAGGGGAGTTATTAAAAAGGTGGTTAAAAAAACCAACAGATATTTTAACTGCATTATTATTAGGGAATAATATAGTAAATATTTTTTCAACATCATTAGCAACAGCTTTAATAACTAAATTTTTAACTAATAGAGGAACAGAATCACAAGGAAGAGCAGTTTTAATTTCTACATTAGTAATGACTTTAGTTATATTAATATTTGGAGAAATAACTCCAAAAATAATAGCTAAAAATCATTCTACTTTAATTTCTAAAAAAGTTATTGTTCCAATACATATAATGACAAAAGTATTTAAGCCTTTTATTATTATATTAACTTCAATTTCTAAACTTTTAAGTAGATTAATGGGAATTGAAATAAAAGATAATGCAGTAACAATAACTGAACAAGATATTATTTCATATGTAAATGTTGGAAAAGCTGAAGGTGTAATAGAAAACGAAGAAAAAGATATGATAGAATCAATTGTAACTTTTGGAGATACTTTAGCAAGAGAAGTTATGACACCTCGGACAGCTGTTTATGCTTTTGATGGTGAAGAAAGAGTAGAAGATATATTAGATAAAGTTATAGAAAAAGGATTTTCAAGAATACCTGTTTATAATGAAGGAATAGATGATATTATAGGTATTTTATATGCTAAAGATTTATTAGTAGCTATGAAAGAAGGAAAGAAAGATTCAAAGGTTAAAGAATTTGTCAGAAAAGCTTTTTTTATTCCAGAAACAAAATCTGTTTTGAGTATACTTGAAGATTTCAAAAAAGACCATGTTCATATGGCTATAGTTGTAGATGAATATGGAGGAACAGTTGGAGTAGTTACTATAGAAGATGTGATAGAAGAAATTTTTGGTGATATAAGAGATGAGTATGATTTAAATGAAAAAGATACAATAAAACAAATATCAGAAAATACATATGAAGTGGACGGAATGATAGATGTAGAAGAATTAAATAAAGAGTTGAATATAAATCTTCCAGAATCTGATGATTATGACAGTTTAGGTGGTCTTATTTTAAATGAATTAAATGAAATTGCCAAAAAAGATGATATTATAAAAATAGAAAATATAGAATTAAAAGTTTTAGAAGTAGATAAAGTAAGAATTTCTAAAGTATTATTACATATAGGAGGAAAGGAAGAGGAATGTTAAAAGTTATAAGAACCTATTTTTATGCTGGAATGATAGTACTATTGCCTATATTTTTTACTATATATATTATAAATTGGCTTATAAATATAGTAATAGGATTAACTTTAGATTCTTTTATGGTATCAATTATAAATAATATTATTAAAACTTTAGGAGTAGAACAAAATGATAGAATAGTTTTAGTGATATATTTGGTATATTTATTAATGATTTTAGTTTTTATACTTTTAATTGGATTAATAACAAAAAATATAGTAGGAAAAAGACTAAAAAAGAGAATGGATGATTTAATTTGTAAACTTCCTATAATAAAACAAGTCTATTCTACAATGTTGCAAATAGTTGCATTAGTATCATCAAATAAAAATTCAGGATATAAAAAAGTTGTTTCAGTAGAATATCCTAAAAAGGGAATATATAGTATTGGATTTTTAACTGCTGAAAAAAATGAAGCAATTACTAAATGTTATGGAAAAGAAGTTTATAATGTTTTTATTCCAACATCACCAAATCCTACTTCTGGAATGTTTATTTGTGTACCAATAGAAGATGTACATGAATTAGATATGAGTGTAGAAGATGGTGTAAAATTAATTGTTTCTGGAGGAGTTATAGCTCCAGGGATAGAATATGATTTGGACGAAAATGATGATGAGAAATAAAATTATTTGTATATTAACTTTAATTACTTTAGGGTGTAGTTCATATAATAAAAGAGAAAATATAAATAATAATCTAGAAAAACCTGAGTATGTTCTCTTAAAAGGGATAAATTTAAAACAAAAAGGAGAGTATTCAGAAGCTTTAGTAATTTTTGAAGAAATTTTAAAAGAAGATTCTAAGAATAAAGTTCTTTTAGAAGAAATAGCAGAATCATACATAAAATTGGGAGATTATAAAAAAGCTGTATTTTATTATGAAGAAGCTATGAGATACAGTGAGAGGGATGTTAGATTAATAAAAAATTTAGCATATACTTATTATTTAGATAAAAATTATAAAAAATCTTTAGAATATTTAGAAAAGCTATATGAAAAAGAAAATGATATAGAAACTAAAAAATTAAAAGTTTTTCTTTTGACAAAAAATAATTTTGAGATTTCAAAAGAATACTTTAAGGAAATAGAAAATCAAATAGAAAGTTTTGATATCGATTTTTATAATATGTATATAAAATTTTTGGATGAAAATAATTTAGATAAGGAAATCCAAAATATATTAAATAGTTTTCCAGAAAGATTTTATTCAGATTCAAAAGCTATGGATTTTTATTTTCAATTAAAATATAAATATTCTAATAATTATAATGAACTTGAAAAAGAATTAAAAAAATATATAGTTATAAATAATAATAGAGAAATTGGAGATAATATTTATATCTTATTAGGGGAGATAGAATATAAATTAAAAAATTATAATGAATCAAAAAATATTCTTAAGTTTGTTTCTAAAGATGGGAAACAAGATAAGAAATATTTAGAGCTAATAAGGAGTTTAAATAATGAAAATAGATTATAAAAAATATGTTACAGCTATAGAAAATTTTCCAATAGAGGGAGTTACTTTTAGAGACATAACATCATTTATACAAAATGGAGAAGCTTTTAAAAATGCAATAGAGGAATTTTCTGATTTTGCAAAAAAAAAGAAAGCTGATATAATAGTTGGACCAGAGTCAAGAGGATTTATGTTTGGATGCCCAGTAGCTTTTAATTTGGGAATAGGTTTTGTACCTGTAAGAAAACCTGGAAAATTACCAAGAGAAGTTATTTCTTTTGATTATGATTTAGAGTATGGAAAAAATACTTTAGAAATGCATAGAGATGCTATAAAAAAAGGACAAAAAGTTATAATAATAGATGACTTATTAGCAACAGGAGGAACTACATTAGCTACTATAAAATTAGTGGAAGAATTAGGTGGAGAAGTAGTTGGAATTTGTTATTTGATAGAATTAAAAGAAGAATTTAATAGTAGAAAAAAATTAGAGGGATATGATGTATTTACTTTAATAGAATACTAATTTTTTTCTATGAAAGAGGGTAAATATGGATTATTTGAAGGAACTTCTAGAAGAAATAGAAAAACAAAAACTTGATGTAGACATAGAAAAAATAAAACTTGCTTTTTCATTGGCTGAAGAAGCTCATATTGGGCAATTTAGACAGTCTGGAGAAAATTATATATTACACCCTGTACAAGTTGCCAAAATAATTATTAGAATGAGAATGGATACAGATTCAATTATAGCTGGAATTTTACATGATATAGTTGAAGATACTCTTATTACTTTAGCTGATATAGAATATAGTTTTGGAAAAAGTGTGGCCAATTTAGTAGATGGTGTTACTAAATTAAAAAAATTACCTAATGGAACAAAACAACAAGATGAAAGTATCAGAAAAATGATTCTAGCTATGTCTAAAGACATAAGAGTTATTATTATAAAATTAGCTGATAGATTACATAATATGAAAACTTTAAATTTTGTGCCAGAGGAAAAACAACTTAGAGTATCTAAGGAAACTTTAGCTATATATGCTCCATTAGCTCATAGATTAGGAATGGCTAAAATAAAATCTGAATTGGAAGATTTATGTTTCTTATATATCTATCCTGATAAATATGTAAAAGTAAGAGATTTTGTTAACTCTAAAAAAGAAGAGAGAGATGAATATATAAAAGGTGTAGAAAATACAATAAAAGAACTATTAGATAAATCGGGGATAGAAGGAAATATAAAAGGAAGATTTAAACATTTTTATAGTATTTATAAGAAAGTTTATGAAAAAAATAGAAGTTACGAAGATTTATATGATTTGATGGGGATAAGAATTATTGTTAAAGATGTAACCACTTGTTATCATACTTTAGGAGTAATTCATGAAAAATTTAGTCCTGTTCCTGGAAGATTTAAAGATTATATAGCAGTTCCAAAATCTAATAACTATCAATCCATTCATACAACAATAGTTGGGCCAGAAGGAAAATTCGTTGAAATACAAATAAGAACAGAAGAAATGGATAGGATAGCAGAAGAGGGAGTTGCTGCTCACTGGAGTTATAAAGAAAAAGTAAAAGTTGGAAAAAAAGACAAAGTTTATTCATGGCTTAGGGATATAATCGAATTAAACAAAGAAGCTGATAGTGCTGAAGATTTTGTTACTTCTATAACAGGGGATATTATAGAGGAAACTATATTTACATTTTCTCCAAGAGGGGATATTTTAGAATTAAAAACAGGTTCTACTCCAATAGATTTTGCTTTTGCTATTCACTCTGAAGTTGGATGTAAATGTATAGGTGCTAAGGTAAATGGTGATATAGTACCACTTGATTATAAATTAAAAAGTGGTGATAGAGTAGAAATAATCACATCTAAAAATGCTAAAGGTCCTGGAAATGACTGGCTTGATATAGTTGTTACACAAGGAGCTAAAAGTAAGATTAGAAAATGGTTAAAAGATAAAAAATGGGAAGAAAATATAAAATTAGGTAAGGATGTTTTAGAAAAAGAAGGGGCTAAATTACCTGTTCCTATGACTTTAAAAGAGATAGAGGAATCTCCTGTAACTAAAAAACATATGGAAAAACATAATATAGCAACATTAGATGATTTTTATTTTATTATGGGAGAAAAAAGAAGTAAGGCAGAAATTTTTGTTGATAAGTTAAAAGATTATATAGAAAATATAAAAGAGAAAGAAATATTAACAAAAAATGTAGTTCCTACTCAAATTAAAAATTCTAGAAAGAAAAATGATTATGGAATTATAATAGAGGGAATAGAAAATACTCTTATAAGATTTGCAAAATGTTGTACTCCTTTACCAGGTGATGAAATAGGAGGATATATAACAAAACTTACAGGAATAGCTATTCATAGGAAAGATTGTAAAAATTTCCAAAATATGATAGAACTTGAGCCAGAAAGACAAATAAATGTTAAATGGGATACAGATGTCATTGATAAGAAAATGAATAAATATCAATTTAAATTTTCAATAATAGCTGAAGATAATAAAAGTCTTGTAATGGAAGTTGTAAATTTAATAGGAAATCATAAAATAGTTCTTACAGATATAAACTCTATGAATATTTCTAAAAATAGTAAAAAATATTTAAAAATAAAAGTTGCTGTAGAAATTTCTAATAAAAAAGATTACAGTATGCTTATTGAAAATATTAAGAAAATTAAATATGTAATAGAGGTTGAAAGATAGAGATTGGAAGGAAAAATGAAAAAATTACCAGTAACTTATGAATTGATAAAAAAGAATGGAAATGCGAGAGCAGGAATAATAACAACTCCACATGGAAAAATTGAAACTCCTGTTTTTATGCCAGTTGGAACTCAAGGAAGTGTTAAGGGAATGACCAAAGAAGAGTTACTAGAATTAGGAACTCAAATAATTCTAGGGAATACTTATCATCTTCATTTAAGACCCTCTGATGAATTAATAAAAAAATTTGGAGGACTTCATGAGTTTAGTAATTGGGATAGAC
Source organism: Fusobacterium perfoetens ATCC 29250 (assembly GCF_000622245.1). Lineage (NCBI taxonomy): Bacteria > Fusobacteriati > Fusobacteriota > Fusobacteriia > Fusobacteriales > Fusobacteriaceae > Fusobacterium > Fusobacterium perfoetens. The sequence continues at coordinate 26,696 of NZ_JHXW01000015.1, forward strand.
CAATATTAACAGATAGTGGAGGATTTCAAGTATTTAGTTTAGGACATTTGAGAAAAATAACAGAAGAGGGAGTTGGTTTTTCTTCTCATATAGATGGTTCAAAAAGATTTTTATCTCCTGAAAAATCTATAGAGATACAAAATAATTTAGGTTCAGATATAGTTATGTTATTTGATGAATGTCCTCCAGGAGCTTCTTCAAGAGAATATTTAATACCATCAATAGAACGTACAACTAGATGGGCTAAAAGATGTGTTGAAGCTCATAAAAAACCTGATGAGCAAGGGTTATTTGCCATTGTTCAAGGTGGAATATATGAAGATTTAAGAGAAAAAAGTTTAAAAGAATTAAAAGAGTTAGATGAATTTATATCAGGATATGCTTTAGGTGGATTAGCTGTTGGAGAAGCTAAAGAGGATATGTATAGAATTTTAAAAAATGTAACTCCAATTTTACCAGATGAGAAACCTAGATATTTAATGGGAGTAGGAGAGCCTCTTGATATGTTAGAAGCTGTTGAACATGGAATAGATATGATGGATTGTGTTCACCCTACTAGAATAGCAAGACATGGAACTGTATTTACAAAATATGGTAGACTTGTTGTAAAAAATTCAATTTATGCTGAAGATGATAGACCTTTAGATGAAGATTGTGATTGTTATGTTTGTAGAAATTATAAAAGAGGATATATAAGACATCTTTTAAAAGCAGGAGAAATTTTAGGGCAAAGATTAACTACATATCATAATTTATATTTTTTAGTGAATCTTATGAAAAAAGCAAGACAAGCAATACTAGAGGATAGATATTTAGAATTTAAAGAAGAATTTATAAAAAATTATACAATGGGAAATAAATCTTCTTGGATTCAAGAAAAAAAATAATTTTATAAAAAGTGGCTGGTTATCCAGTCACTTATTTTTAAAAGAGGTATATTTATGAAAAAAATATTTTTAATATTATTTTTTATTTTTTCTTTAATTTCTTTTGGAAAAGAAGAGTATTTTAGAGGTAAAGTTTTAGAAAGAGTAGGGAGTAAAATGGAAAATTCCTTAACAACTAATATAGAAGTAGATGGAGAAGAAATAAAAGATGTTGAATTATTTAAAGTGAGAATAAAGAATAAAGAGTATATAATTGAATCTCCTATTTATGTTGAAGAGGCTTACAATATAAATATTTCAAAAGGGGATTGTGTTGTTGTTTATAAAAATGATAGTGATGGAAAATTATATATTTCAGATATAGATAAAAGATTTAGTTACTTTTGGATGATTGGAATATTTTGTGGATTGGCGTTATTACTAGCTCGTAAAAAAGGTTTAAAATCTTTAATGGCTTTAGGAGCAACAGTTTATATGATATTTTATTATTTCATTCCATCAATAGTTAAAGGAGAATCTCCAATAATTATTTCAGTTATTATTGCACTATTATCTTCTTGTATAACCATTTTTTTAGTTGCTGGTTTTACTCATAAAGGAGTTGTTGCAATAATAGGAAGTATAGGGGGAACTATTTTTTCTGGAATTTTATCTTATATTTTTGTTAATAAAATGAGTTTTAGTGGATATCCTACATTAGATGCTATTACATATGTAGATATTTTAAAAAATATTAAAGTTAAAGAATTAATATCTTCGGGAATAATATTAGGAAGTATGGGAGCTATAATGGATGTTTCTATGTCTATTTCATCAGCTATAACAGAATTGAGAGAAAATAGTATAAATTTAGGTTCTAAAGAGTTATTTAAATCTGGAATTAATATAGGAAAAGATATGGTAGGAACAATGATAAATACTTTAATATTAGCATATATAGGAAGTTCATTGTTTGATATGATTATTATATATAAAAATCTTGAAAATTTACCGCTTACTAGATTATTAAATTATGAATTTATAGCAGTAGAAATTTTAAAATCTTTTACAGGAAGTATTGGAATACTTATTTCAATTCCCATAACAGCTTATTTAGGAGCTCATTTACATAAAAGATATAGAGATGTAAAAACTTTAAAAGAAAAATTTTTCCTAAAGAAATAAAAAATATGATAAACTTAGTTTACTTCAATGAGATTAAAAATAAAGAAAAATAATTAAATCTAGTAATAAAAAATAAGTTTATAAGTGAAAAGTTAGAAAAAATGAAATAAAATAATAATATAAATTGAAATAAAAAAAACGGCAATAAAGCCGTTTTTTATTTTAATAAATAGGGTTAATCATATATTCTGTAATATCTCTTACAATAGCTGCAGTTTTTAAACTCTTATCATAAACTGGGTTATACTCAACAATATCAACAGAAGTTATAAAGTAATTTTTGAATAGATATTTAAATGTTTTGAAAATATCATCTTCATCAAATCCATTTTTTACAGGAGTACTTACTCCAGGAGCAAATTTAGGATTTAAAGAGTCTACGTCAAAACTTATATGAATATCAGAAACCTTTAAATAATCTCCAATTTCGTCAAGTACAGCATCTATTCCTTTACGCATAACATCATCATAAGGAATAACTTTTACTCCAAGTTTTTCAATAACATCATATTCTCTAACATCAATATCTCTAGCACCTAAAATAATAACATTTTCAGGTTTTATTTTAGCTCCTTCAAAGTAACAGTTAACCATATCAGTATCTCCCTCACCTTGTAAGAAAGCTAAAGGCATTCCATGAATATTTCCACTGATAGTAGTCTCTTCTGTATTCATATCAGCATGAGCATCTATCCAAACAACTCCAAGATTAGGGTTAGATTTAGCAACTCCAGATATAGTTCCTAAAGCAATTGAATGGTCTCCTCCAATTGTTATTGGTCTATATCCATCTTCTATAGATTCATCTACAAGTTTTGCTATTTTTTCACAAGTATTTAATATAGTATTTTTATATTTCATCATAGGAACATTGAAATCTTCTCTTTGTTTTTCAATATCAACCATTTCAATTTCATCAAATGTATCAGAGAAGTTTTCTACAAGAACATCTATACCAAATTCAATACCAGACCTATCAGCTCCTAAATTTAAAGGAACTCCAAATATTCTGTTTTTCATTTTCTCTGTATATAAATACATAGCATCTTCATCTTCAATGATATTTATATATTCAAGATTAGGGTCTTCCATACCTTGTAAATGTGTTTTTTGTTCACGAAGTTCTTCTATATAATTGATAACTTCTTTACTAATTCTTTCTCCAGGAATGATAATAGGGATACCAGGTGGATATGCCATTATCATTTCAGCACAAATTTTTCCTAAACTTTCAGAGAAAGGAACTTTTGAAGTTTCACTATAAAAAGCTTCCCTTGGGATAAGTTCTTGTTCAGGAATAGCAGGTATTCTTGAATTTCTTATTTTTTTAATTTCTTTTGTATTGAAATATCTATCACTGATATCTTGTAAAGCTTTTATTAAAGTATCAACACTTTCTTTTGTATCTCCAATTGTAATAAGTCCTAAAACATTATAGAAATCAGAAAGTTCAACTTGAATATTATATTCATCTGTTAATATAGTTTCTAAGTCAAATCCAGTTATTCCTAAAGCTTTTGCAGATACAGTTAATTTAGTAGGGTCAAAGGCAAATATTCCCTCTTTTCCAACTATCTCTTCTCCAAAAGAATACATTCCAGGAATTTTATTTATTTCAGCTCTAGCATAGTTAGCTAGTTCAATAGTTCTAGATAAAAGTTCTCTTCCATGAATAGCTATTTGTCTTCTAGCACAGTCTAAAGAAGCCATTAATGGATAAGATGGTGATGTTGTATGAAGTAAACTTAAAATTTGTTGAACTCTTGTAGGGTCAACTCTATCAGAATTAACATGTAATAAAGACATTTGAGTCATTGCTCCAAGAATTTTATGAGTGCTTTGACAACAAATATCAGCTCCAGCATCAACAGCTGACATTGGTAAATCTTCATGGAAATGAAGATGAGGACCATGAGCTTCATCAACTATTAAAGGAATATCATGTCTGTGTACAATAGCAGCTATTTTTTGAATATCAGTAGCTACACCATAGTAAGTAGGGTTAATAATAAGTACAGCTTTTGCATCAGGATGTAATTCTAACATTTTTTCAACAGTACTAGGTCTAACTCCATGAGCTATTCCTAAATCATTGTCTATAACAGGATTCATGTATACAGGTATTGCTCCAGCTAAAATAATTCCAGCAGAAACTGATTTATGAACATTTCTAGGAATTAATATCTTTTCTCCAGCTTTTACAACTGAAAGAATCATGGCCTGAATAGCACCAGATGTTCCATTTACAGCAAAGAAACTCTTTTTAACTCCATAGGCATCAGCAGCTAATTCTTGAGCTTCTTTAATACAACTTTTAGGATGGTGTAAACCATCAACCATTTTAAAAATAGTTACATCAATTTTTAAAGGATTTTCTCCAATAAAATTTAAAAATTCTTCATCCATTCCTTTACCTTGTTTGTGTCCAGGTACATGGAAAGGTGTGATATTTCTTTTAGCATATACATCTTTCAGTACAGTAAATAATGGTGTCAAATTTTGGTCTAATTTAGCCATTCTTTTCTTTCTTACCTCCATATTTTAATTTTTTTATTTTTATGTTATAATTTTATTACATTACGATATTTTATGTTTTTTTTAAAATTTAGTCAATCTTTTTTTTATTTTTTTTTAAATTTGTTTCAAAGGAGTATAATCTTGAAAAAAATTTTAATTTTTTTATCAAATGGAATTGAGATATTAGAAGTAGCTCCCTTTATAGATATTTTTGGTTGGAATTCAGTAGTTGGAGATAAAAAAGAAAAAATTAAAGTAGAAACTATGTCTTTTGGAAAAATAAAAAGTACATGGAATTTATCAATAGAAACAGAACTAAATTTTGAAACTAAAGAAATAAATATAGAAGAATACAATGCTTTAGTTATTCCTGGAGGTTTTGGAATGGCTGGTTTTTTTATAGATGGAAAAAAAGAAAAAATTCAAAATTTGATTAGAGAATTTTATAAAAAAAATAAAATGATAATAGGAATATGTACAGGCGCTATAATATTAGGAGAAGCAGGAATATTAAAGAATAAAAAAGCTACTACATATTTTTTAGATAATAAAAGATATTTTAATCAATTAAAAAAATTTGGAGCTATAGAAATAGAAAAGGATATAGTGAGAGATGAAAATATTATTACATCAGCTAATCCAAAATCAGCTTTAGAAGTGGCTTTTTATCTTTTAGAAATATTGACTTCTAAAGAAAATAGTCAGATAGTAAAATATAATATGGGATATAAATTTTAAAAAATAATGAGAAAATTAAAAAAAGTATGGTATACTATAACATATAAATAAAATAAAACGAGGTGTAAAAATGACTAAAGATTTAGAAAAAGAATGTTGCTGTGGTGAGCATGACCATCATCATGAAGATGGATGTTGTTGTGGACATACAGACGAAAAAAAAATACAAGAACTTAGAGAAAAATTAGCTCAAGAAAGAGCTAAGGGAAATACAAATAGTGTTTCTGAAGGAAAAGTAGTAACTGTAGAGTTTAAAGTTTATGATAATGATACAAATGAATTATTAGAAGATACTAGAGAAGTTGGACCTTTCTTCTATATTCAAGGAATGGGAGCTTTTGTTCCTAAAATAGAAGAAGCATTAACAGGAAAAAAAGCAGGATATAAAGATACAATTACTTTAACTGTTGAAGAGGGATATGGAGAGCGTGACGAAGAGTTAGTAGTAGAGATGGATAGAAAAGACTTTGTAGAATTTGAAGATATCTATATAGGTCTTGATTTTATAGCTGACTTAGAAGATGGTTCTGAACAATCTTTTGTTATTACTAAAATAGAAGATGATGTAGTAACTGCTGATGGAAATCATCCATTTGCTGGAAGAAATGTAAGATTTGAATTAGAATTAATAGGTGTTAGAGAAGCAACAGAAAAAGAATTAGAATTTGGAGAGCCTTTATTTGAAGGATTTTAATTAAGAAAAAGGAGAGAAAAATGAAAATAGCCTTAGGTTGTGACCATGGTGGATATGAGTTAAAAGAAACTGTAAAAAAACATTTATTAGAAAAAGGATATAAAGTTTTAGATTTAGGATGTCATTCTACAGAATCCGTAAATTATCCTATATATGGAAAAGCTGTGGGAGAAGCTGTAGTTAAAAAAGAGGCTGATTATGGAATTGTAATTTGTGGTACAGGAATTGGAATTTCAATAGCAGCTAATAAAGTAAAAGGAGTAAGAGCTGCTCTTTGTATGAATACAACAATGGCTAGACTTACAAGAGAGCATAATAATGCTAATGTTCTAGCTTTTGGGGCAAGAATGGTTGGAGATGTATTAGCTCTTGAAATGGTAGATACATTTTTAACTACAGATTTTGCTGGAGGAAGACATACAGCAAGAGTTGAAATGTTAGAAGATTAATAATTTAGGAGGAAATTATGGCTACAATTTTTACTAAAATAATTAATAGAGAAATACCAGCAAATATAGTTTATGAAAATGAAAAGGTTATAGCTTTTAAAGATATAAATCCACAGGCTCCTGTTCATATATTAGTTGTTCCTAAAAAAGAGATACCAACTATAAATGATATTACAGAGGAAGATAAAGAGTTAATAGGAGAAATGTATTTAGCTATAGGAAAAATAGCAAAAGAATTAGGAATAGCAGAAGAGGGATACAGAGTAATTACAAATTGTAATGAGTTTGGTGGACAAGAAGTGTTTCATATACATTTTCATCTTTTAGGTGGAAAAAAATTAGGAACATTAGTATAAAAAATAAAAAAAAGTATTGACATATGTATTTTTTAGTGTATAATACTGATTGAAATAAAGAATAGCAAAAATAAAGATCGCTTAGTTTTATTTATAATTGTTAGTTTTAAATTATAATTAAGAAAAAAGCGAGGGACCCATTTATTCGGTTTGTGCCGTAGCTAACCTCGTCATCAATAGACAGAGGGAAAATGGTTTGTCCAGTATAATTGTGTGTTATATGCCATTAGTCCTAATCTAATGGCATTTTTTATTTAATAAAATTAAAAAACGAGGTGATATTTGAAATTTTAATGAAAATTAAAATTCTAAATTAAGGAGGAAAAATGAAAAAAGAAACAACATCAAAAGTAGTCAAAGAAACAAAATTTATTCATGCACTAATACCATTGGTATTCTTAATAATATCTTTAGGATATACAATAAGGTATACTAATGCAGCTCCCCATATTCCAATTATAATTTCTGGGATGTTAGCCGCTTGTATAGCTATGTTCTTTTTAAATTATAGGTGGGAAGTAATACTTGAAGGAATATTAGAAACAATAAAATCTTCAATGGAAGCAGCTTTAATATTGTTAATAATAGGAATGGTAGTAGGAAGTTGGATTATATCTGGTGTTGTTCCTACAATGATTTTTTATGGATTAAAAATAATGTCTCCAAGTATATTTTTACCAGCAACTCTTTTACTTTCTTTGATTGTGGCAATAGCTACAGGAAGTTCTTGGAGTACGGCAGCCACAATAGGAATTGCTTTAATGGGAGTTGGAGCTGGTTTAGGAATACCGTCTCCTATAACAGCTGGAGCGATAATTTCAGGAGCATATATGGGGGATAAATTATCACCATTATCTGATACAACAAACTTAGCTCCAGCAATGGCAGGTTCAGATTTATTTGACCATATAAAAGCTATGTTATTTACAACAATACCAGCTTTTGTGATTACAATAATTTTATTTTCTATAATAGGAATGAAATATTCTCAAATAGAGGTAGATGCCTCAGTATTAAATTCAATTTTAATAACTTTAGATGAACAATTTTATATAAGTCCTATATTATTTGTTGTTCCATTAATAACAATAGGATTGGTAGTAAAAAAAGTTCCAGCTATTCCAGGACTTTTATTTGGAAGTATAATAGGAGGAATAGCAGCTGTTGTTTTTCAAAAAGTTCCATTAAAAGATTTTATAACAAGTTTACAAGTTGGATATGTTTCTAATTCAGGAAATGAAATGGTAGATGCGTTATTAACTCGTGGTGGAATGAATAGTATGATGTGGACAGTAGCTTTGATAGTGTGTGCTCTTTTCTTAGGTGGAGTAATGGAAAAAACAGGAATGTTAAATGTTTTAGCTATGAAAATTTTGAGTATAGCAAATTCAACAGGAAGTCTAATATTAGCTACTTTATTAACAGCTTTAGCTGTAAATATTTTGGCAGCAGAACAGTATCTTTCAATAGTAATAACAGGAAGAATATTTAAAGATGTATATAAGGAAAAAAATTTACATCCAGTAACTTTATCAAGAGCATTAGAAGATTCAGGAACAATGACTTCTCCACTTATTCCTTGGAATAGTTGTGGAGCTTATATGATAGCAACTTTAGGAATAGCTCCTTGGACATATGTTCCCTATTGTTTTATGAATATTATTAGCCCAATTATTTCATGTATTTATGGATATACAGGATTTACAATAAAATATCTTAATAAAGAGGAAAAAAGAGAAAAAAATAATTTAAAGCAAAGAGTAGCAACTATAATAGGAGCTGTAACTAAATAGAGAAAAAAGCTGATTAGAAATTTTCTAGTCAGCTTTCTTTTTTGTGAAGATAAATAAAATCAATTCCTTTATTTAAAAAATCAGAATTATCTAAATTACTTTCATCTATTGTTTTAAAAATAATTTTACTTTTAATATTTGTATTATTTTTTATTTTTTTTAAAGTTTCAAAAGAAGAAATTTCAATAAATTCAGGGTCTAAATTTTCAATAATATTAAAATTTAATGGATTATGTTTATCCTCTTTAAAAATTAGAGGAATATTATCATCAAAATAATTAAGAAAATCACTAATTGAATCCCATCCTTCAATTCCTTTGATTTCAAAAATTAAATTTTCTAATTTTATATTAAAATTTGAAATTAAATTTTTTACACTTTCAAAGAAAAAATCAGGGTCATCTATATAATTAACATGTAAAGTATAAAATAATTTTTTCTTATTATAATTTTTTTCAAAAGCAATTTTATAAGATTTTTCTTGTAATTTAAAAGTAAAAAATTCAAAAAGCCCATTTTTAGAAGCCAATTTGTAAACAGCCTCACTATCTTCAAAGCCAGTATTTGAAAAATCTTTAATAATTTTATAACCATAAATTTCTTTAGTTTTTATATCAATAACAGGAATAAAATGAAAGGAAACTTTTTCTAAAATTTTTTTAAAGTTTATATTAATCATAAAACACCTCTATTTATAAATTTAAATTTTTTAATTCTTTGATTCCATTTATAAGTAAGTTTAAATCTATAAATTTATATTCTTCTAAAGATTCTTTAGATAGCTCTTTTATTGAAATATTTGGTAACTTTTTAGATATATTGAGAGCTCCTTTAATTAAATTTAATGAAGCTATATTTTCTGTAGTAAAATTTTTAGAAACTATAATTGATTTAAAGGGATTATTTGAATTTTCAATATTTGATATGATAGGGTCACTAAGAAGTTTATGCCCTTTTAATATACATTTATATGTTTCTAATAAAACTCTTTCTATACTTTCATTTTCTAATAATACTACTTCATCAGTTTCTTTATAAAAATTAAAAACTTTTTTATTGTTAGTAACTATTGTAAAAGACATTTTATCCTCCTTAAAAAAATATATGTACATTATAGTATACCACATAAAATACAATATAGTATAAAAAAAATAAAAAAGTATTATAAAAAATAAAAAAATTTTTCCTTTGTATTAATATTGTATGTATAATATTAAAATGGCATATTTTAAAAAATAATAAATAAAAAATATAAAAAAAACAAAAAAAGTATTCCAAAAAATAAATATATGTGGTATCATTTAGTAAATTTTTTTTATTTTGGAGGAGAAGAATGGAAAACTTAAATTTATTGGTACAGAATGTTAGTGGATTTGTTTGGAATAAGATTTTAATTTTATTACTTATTGGAACAGGGGTATTTTTCACAATAGTGTTAAAATTTATACAGGTTAGAAAATTTGGAGAGGGTTATAAGAGAGCTGTAAGAGGAGCTAATTTGAATGGAGAAAGTGCAGGAGCTGATGGAATGAGTTCATTCCAATCTTTAGCTACAGCAATAGCAGCTCAAGTAGGAACAGGAAATCTTGCCGGAGCAGCTACAGCAATAGCTTCAGGGGGACCAGGAGCTATATTTTGGATGTGGGTCAGTGCATTTTTTGGAATGGCCACTGTATATGCTGAGGCTGTGTTAGGACAATTATATAAGAAAAGAGTTGAAGGGGAGATTATAGGAGGACCAGCTTATTATATAAGTGAGGGATTAGGAAATAATAAATTTAGTAAAGGATTGGCTGTATTTTTTGCTTTATCATGTGTATTAGCTTTATCATTTATGGGGAATGCTGTACAAGCCAATTCAATAGCTTCAGCTTTTAGTAATGTATTTGAAGTAAAACCTATGTATATAGGATTACTTGTAGCAGTAGTTTCAGGATTTATTTTTTGGGGAGGAACACAAAGAATAGCTTCTTTCACAGAAAAAATAGTTCCTTTAATGGCTGGACTTTATGTGGGAGCTTCAATATTAATAATGATTTTTAATTTTTCAGAAATTATTCCTGCTTTTAAAATGATAATAATGGGAGCTTTTAATCCTTCATCAGTTTTAGGAGGAGCTGCTGGAATAACAGTAAAAGAAGCTGTAAGATATGGAGTAGCTAGAGGATTATTTTCAAATGAAGCTGGAATGGGTTCAACACCTCATGCTCATGCTGTGGCTAAAGTAGATGACCCTAGTCATCAAGGAGCTGTAGCTATAATAACAGTATTTATAGATACATTTGTTGTATTAAACTGTACAGCTTTTGTAATTATAATGACAGGTGGAGTAGGAAGTGGACTTACTGGAATAACATTGACACAATCTGCTTTTAATAAAGTATTAGGAAGTTGGGGAGGAGTCTTCATAGCTGTTTGTTTATTCTTCTTTGCTCTATCAACTATAATAGGATGGTACTATTTTGGAGTGGCAAATATAAAATATCTTTTTGGAGAAAAAGGTATGAATCCATATAAAATAATAGTATTATTGTTTATAATATTAGGTTCAATGGCTAAAGTAGACTTAGTTTGGAATTTATCAGATTTATTTAATGGATTAATGGCTTTACCAAACTTAGTTGCTTTAATTGCTCTATATAAACTTGTAAAAAATGTGGCTATTGAAAATAAAAATAAGTAAAAAATAAATAGACAAAATAAAAAAAATATGATAACATTAAAACAAGTTATACAACTGACGGAAGTGGAACTGACCACAGGGAGTATAACTATTAATTAAGCCGACCGTCTGGGCAAAATAAGCCTAGTCTGTCGGATTTTTTATTTAAATTAATAATTTTAGGAGGAAGTGATTATGAAAACAGATATCCAAATAGCTCAAGAAGCGAATCTTTTACCAATTAGTAAAATAGCTGAAAAAATAGGACTTACTGAAGATGATTATGAATTATATGGAAAATATAAAGCAAAAATAGATTTTAATTTATTACACAAATTAGAAAAAAAAGAAAATGGAAAATTAGTTTTAGTTACAGCTATTACTCCAACTCCAGCTGGTGAAGGAAAATCAACAGTAACAGTTGGACTTACTCAAGCTTTAAATAGAATGGGATATAATTCTATGGCAGCTCTTAGAGAGCCGTCTCTTGGACCTGTATTTGGAATAAAAGGAGGAGCTACAGGTGGAGGATATTCTCAAGTTGTTCCAATGGAAGATATAAATCTTCATTTTACAGGAGATTTACACGCTATAGGAGTGGCTCATAATTTAGTTTCAGCTGTAATAGATAATCATATAAAATTTGGAAATAAATTAAATATAGATATAACAAAAATAACTTGGAAAAGAGTTGTTGATATGAATGATAGAGCTTTAAGAAATACTGTGATAGGACTAGGGGGGGCTGCTTCAGGAATTCCTAGAGAAAATTCTTTCCAAATAACAGTTGCTTCTGAAATAATGGCTTCTCTTTGTTTAGCAAACTCTTTAAAAGATTTAAAAGAAAAAATTTCTAGAATAATATTTGGATATGATTTATCAGGAAAACCTCTTACAATAAATGATTTGAATATAACAGGAGCTGTAACAGCTTTATTAAAAGATGCTATAAAACCAAATTTAGTTCAAACTTTAGAAAATACTCCTGTATTAATTCATGGAGGACCTTTTGCTAATATAGCTCATGGATGTAACTCATTAATAGCTACAAAATTAGCTTTAAAATTAAGTGATTATACAATAACAGAGGCTGGTTTTGCTGCTGATTTAGGAGCTGAAAAATTCTTAGATATAAAATGTAGACAAGGAAATTTATCTCCTAATTGTGTAGTAATAGTGGCTACAGTAAGAGCTTTAAAACATCACGGGGGAGCAAAAGAATTAAATGTTGAAAATTTAGAAGCTTTATCAAAAGGACTTGAAAATTTAGATAAACATATAGAAAATATGAAAAAATATAATCTTCCAGTAGTAGTAGCTATGAATAGATTTTTAACAGATACAGAAGCTGAGTTTGATTTAATAAGAGAAAGATGTAAGGCTCAAAATGTTCCAGTAGCTCTTTGTGATGTGTGGGCTAATGGAGGAGCTGGAGGAGAAGAATTAGCAAAATTAGTTATAGAGGAAATTGAAAAAAATAAAGGGGAGTATAAACCACTTTATGAACTTTCAAAATCTCCAAAAGAAAAAATTGAAACAATAGTTAAAGAGATATATGGTGGAAGTGGAGTTACATTCTCAGCAAAAGCTAAGAAAATGTTATCTCTTATAGAAGAAAATGGATATAATGAATTACCTATTTGTATGTCAAAAACTCAAAAATCTTTATCTGATAAAGCTAATTTATTAGGAAGACCAACAGGATTTACAGTAGAGATAAATGAAATTAAAATAGCAGCAGGAGCTGGATTTATAATAGCAATGGCTGGAGATATTATAGATATGCCTGGATTACCAAAAGTACCAGCAGCTGAAACTATAGATATTGATGAATTTGGAAAAATCTCTGGATTATTTTAAAATTTTCTAAAAAACAAAAATAAAAAAACTGATTAGAGTAATTTCTAATCAGTTTTTTATATATAAAATAATATAATAGATTTTTATAAATTTATAATTATAAAAAATAAAAATTAAATAAATAAAAAGTTAAGTAAAAATTATTACTTTTCAATAATTTTTTATTTATAAATTTTGAAAATATTTTTAAAAAATAAAATTATTTTAAATTTTTTTGTTGATAAATTTTATTATGTATAATAATCTATAAAATTAAAAATTTAGAAAATAAAAAAGGTTCAGTATTTACTGAACCTTTAGTGATATTCGATTACTCTCCTGCAGATATAGCGCTAACTGGACATCCACCAGCACAAGCTCCACAATCAATACAAGTATCTCCTATAGTGAATTTTCCATTGTCGTTAGCTGATATTGCTCCAACTGGGCAAGTTCCTTCACAAGCTCCGCATCCAACACAAGTTTCTTGATCTATTACGTGCATTTTCAATCCTCCTATTTTCTTTTAAAAAATTTTATTATTATTTCTAGTGACATGTTTAGTATACATTAACTTTTGGATTTTGTCAAGATATTTTTTCTAAAATGTTTTAATATGAAACAAGAAAATTTTGGTTATCAAAATATTATAAAACTGTGAATCTTTAAGGAAAAAAATATATATTTTGAATATTAAAATTTATGGTGAAAGATATTTTTACGAAAAACGAACATAAAAAATATCTTTTTAGTTTGATATATTCTAATATTTATTATATAATAAATATAAGTAATTTTATAAAAACCTAAGGAGAAAAATGAAAAATAAGATAGTTCCATTGATAATTTTTGATACAGAAACAAATGGGTTAACTAAAAATGATTCTGTTTTATCAATATCAGCTGTAAAAGTTTTTTATGATATTGAAAATGAAAAATTTTTAAAAGATTATGAGGAATATGATAGATATTATTTTATAAAAGATGGAGAAGAAGAAAATAAAGAGGCCATAAATGTAAATGGACTAACTAGAAATGAAATAGAAAAAAGAAGAGGGGATAATGCTTATCCTAAATTTTTCTATGAGGATATAGAAAGTTTTAAAAAGTTTTGTGCTGGGGTAAATCATTTTATAGGTCATAATATTAATTTTGATTTAAAATATATAAATGACTATATAGAGGTTAAATATACTTTTGATACTATGTTTTCAAATAGATATATAATGAAAATACCTTGTAGTTATGGATATAAAAATCCAAGATTATCAGAAGCAGCAGAATTTTATCAAATAGATGTAAATCAATATAGTTTTCACTCTAGTTTAGATGATGTGAAAATAACAGCGAAAGTCTTTAGAAAAATGTGTAAAAATAGAGAAAAATCAGCTATAACTTTTATTAATAAAAATTAGAAGGATTTTATGTAATGAAAAAAGAAGCAATAGTTTTATTGAAAAAAATATATGGATATGATTCTTTTAGAAAAGGACAAGATTATATAGTAAATAGTATTTTAAATAGGAGAGATACAATAGGAATAATGGCAACAGGGGGAGGGAAATCTATTTGTTATCAAATTCCCTCTTTGATTTTTGATGGGGTAGGAATTGTAATTTCTCCACTTATTTCATTGATGAAAGACCAAGTAGATGCTTTGAAAGTTTTAGGGATAAAAGCTATATATATAAATTCTACTTTAACGAAAGAGGAATTTATAAAAGCTATCAATGAATTGAGATACAATAATGTAAAACTTTTATATCTAGCTCCTGAAAGAATAACTAATGAGAAATTTATAAAATTGATAAGAGAGATAAATATCTCGTTTATAGCAGTAGATGAAGCACATTGTATTTCACAATGGGGACATGATTTTAGAAAAAGTTATTTGGAAATTCCTAAATTTATAAAGGCTATGAATAAAAAACTTCCAATATTAGCTTTGACAGCTACAGCAACTCCAAGAGTTGTAGAAGATATTGAAAAATTTTTAGAGATGGAAAATCCTTTTAAATATATAAGTGGATTTGATAGAGAAAATATATTTTTTAAGGTTGAAAAATCTGTAATTGCTGATGCCTATATAAGTAAATATATTAGAAGTCATAAAAATATGTCGGGAATAATTTATGCCAATACAAGAAAAGAGGTAGAAGGACTATATCAATATTTAAAAGAGGTAAAAGGGTATAATGTAGGAAAATATCATGCTGGTCTTTCTAAAGAAGAGAGAAGTGAAATGCAAGAGGCTTTTTTAAAAGATGATATAGAGATAATGGTAGCTACTAATGCTTTTGGAATGGGGATAGATAAATCTAATATAAGATATGTTATCCATAAAAATATTCCTAGAGATTTGGAAAGTTATTATCAAGAAGCTGGAAGGGCTGGAAGAGATGGACTTCCAAGTGAGGCTATTTTAATTTTTAATGAGGAAGATATAGCAACACAAGAATTTTTTATAGAAGCTAACGAAGAAACAAGTGATGAGCAAAGAAAAATTAAAAGAAGAAAACTTGATGAAATGGTAAGATATGCTAATTTAACAAGTTGTTATAGAGAATTTATATTAAAATATTTTGGAGATAAGAGAATAAAAAATTATTGTGGAAATTGTGGAAACTGTAGAAATATAAAAGATGTAGAAGATTTAACAATTGAAGCAAAAAAAGTAATATCTTGTATAGGTAGAGCTAAAGAAAAAATAGGAACTTCTACTTTGATTAATATTTTATTAGGAAAAGCTGATACAAAAATTGAAAGAAAAAAATTAAATGAAATAACAACCTTTGGATTGATGAAAGAAAAAAGTCAAGAGTGGCTTGAAGAATTTGTAAATTTTCTGATAGCAGAAAATTATATAGAGCTTACTGCTGGTAGTTTTCCAATAGTTCAATTAAATAAAAATTCTTTTGATATTTTAAAAAATTTAAAAACTATAAAAAGAAAAGTAAATGAAGTAATATCTTTTGATTATTATGAAGATACTTTATTTAAAGAGTTAAATTTTTTAAGAAAAAAAATAAGTGAAAAAGAAGAGGTTGCTCCTTATATAATATTTTCTGATACTTCTTTATTGGAAATGGCTGAAAAAAAACCTAAAAATAGATGGGAGATGTTGAAAATTAAAGGAGTAGGAAATCAAAAATTTAAAAATTATGGTGAAGAATTTTTAAAAACTATAAATAAATTTACAGATGAAGATATAAAAAAAATAAAAATAGAAAATTTTATTGATGAAAAGTATTTAGATATAGAGAAAATAGAAAATCTTAAAAAAGATTTAAACTTGAAAATAGATACAGAATTATTAAAAGATATATTAATAAAAAATTTATTTTTATAAAAAATAAACTTTTTTGCAAAAAAACTGTCTAAATGGCATAACGATATAAATATTGTTATATAAATTTCTCTCCCCAAAAAGAAATAAATAAAAATCCACTTCGAAAGAGGTGGATTTTTATTTTATTATTCATTTTCATATCCTTTTTCTTTTAAAAATTCAATTACTTTATCAACTGCCTCATCAATATTAGAATAATTGATTTCTAAATCGTAAGTATGTTTATCTATTCCTTTATCATAAAGAGGGTCATAATATTCTTTCATAAGAATTTCACTAAGTTCAGCTAATTTATTTTCTATTAATAGTGAATGATATCTATTATATCTTTCTTTACTTATATATCTAGCTACTTTTAATAAACATTCTTCTAATTCAGGGATAGAAGCTTTTGAATAATCTTCTAAAATAATTTTTACTCTATTTTCCATAGATGTACTTATAAAAATATGAGTACCAGTTAATATAGAATTATATATAGGTTCTGGTACATAAAGGTCGCCAATTCTTTTACTTTCACTTTCAACTAAGAAATATCCTTTTTTATTATTGACTAAATAATTAAAAATTTCTCCGTCAAATCTTTTTTGACTTTGTTTTTTTTCCTCACAAAGTCCACCAAAGAAAGAACCTTTATGGTCAGCTAATCTTTCTAAATTTAAAACTGAATAACCTTTTTCTTCTAATTTTTCTAAAATCTTAGTTTTTCCCTCTCCAGTTCTTCCATGAAGTACAATATATTTTATATTTTCATTTTTATTTGCTATATTATTTAAAATATATTGACGATAAGCTTTATATCCACCTTCTAATTTAAGAGTTTTATAACCAAGACTATTAAAAAGAACTTCTAAAGTAGTACTTCTCATTCCACCTCTAGCACAATAAAAAATAAGTTTATCGTATTTTTTAGAAAGTTCATTGATTTCTTTAAAAATTAAAGGTAATCTTTTTGAAATTTTTTCTATTCCTATTTCTTTTGCTCTTTCCTTTGAAATTCTAACATAGGCAGTACCTACTTCAGCTCTTTCATCATCTAAAAGAGATGGAATATTAATAGCTCCTGGAATAAGTTCTTCGCTATATTCCTTTGGACTTCTTACGTCTATTAAAATATAATTTTTTAATTTTAAAACATCTTCGAAAGAAATTTCTCTCATTTTAAAACCACCTTAAATAAAAAAATTCTTAATTGATATTATAAACTAAAAAAGAAATAATATCAATTAATAAAATAACTATTGCCAAACTCTATTTTATAAGCTATAATGTAGAGTGGAGTAAAAATAATTAAAATGTAAAGATATTAAAAGATTATGATTATTTTCGTAAAAAATAAATAAAAATATAAAAAAAGAAAATAAAAATAGACTAAAAATAAAAAAAACAGTATAATATTTTTATAAAAAATATTATTTTTTACACAAAAATAGATTAAAAAATAATCTAAAATTACAGAAATTATGAGGAGGTTACACTATGGCTACAAAAACATACTATAAGACAGAGGAAATAGGAGCAAATAAACCAGGATTTTCTAGAACTCGTTCTATAATAGAAGCGGCTTTTTATGGGAACAATGTAACAAAAGTTACAACAGTAAAAGAAGCTTATAAATTAGCAAAGGCATCTCCTGGAACAATAGTAACAGATTTACCTGTTTATAAAGGTGAAGAATTTGGATTAGAACCTGATACAAAAGTTTTGTTATTTAATGATGGACCAATTACAGGACGTTTTGCTGCAGCTAGAAGAATAGTAGGAGACCCAGATATTGATAAGGAAAGATTAGATAAAACTTTAATGAATGCTGTTTATTATACAAGATTTAAAAAACTTTATCATGCTGAAGCATATATAGGATTAAATCCTGAATTTATGGTAAAAGCTCACTTATTAATACCTGAAGGTGAAGAAAACATAATGTATTCATGGATGTTAAACTTCCAATATTTATCAACTGAATATTTAAAAATGTATAAAAATTCGAGAGTTCTTCCAAAAGAATCTGATATATATATTTTCTCAGACCCATTCTGGAAAGGAACTAGATATGTAGAAGCTGCTGACCCAGAATATTTAACATACTTTGACCCTGAAAATAACTGTGCTGCTATACTTGGAATGAAATATTTTGGAGAATTTAAAAAAGGAACTTTAACTTTAGCTTGGGCTATAGCTAATCGTCAAGGATATGTATCTTGTCATGGTGGACAAAAAAGATATAAATTACCAAATGGAGAATCATATGTTGCTTCATTCTTTGGATTATCAGGAACAGGAAAATCTACATTGACTCATGCTAAACATAATGGAAAATATGATGTAACAATTTTACATGATGACGCTTTTATTATTAATACTGAAACTTGTTCATCAATAGCTTTAGAGCCAACATATTTTGATAAAACAAATGACTATCCAGCTGGAAGTCCAGACAATAAATATCTATTAACAGTTCAAAACTGTTCAGCTACTTTAGATGAAGATGGAAGAGTAGTTATAGTAACAGAAGATATAAGAAATGGAAATGGTAGAGCTATAAAATCTAAATTATGGTCACCAAATCGTGTAGATAAAATAGATGAGCCTGTAAATGCTATATTCTGGTTAATGAAAGACCCTACATTACCACCAGTTATAAAATTAAAAGGGGCTTCTCTAGCTTCTGTAATGGGAGCAACTCTTGCTACTAAGAGAAGTAATGCTGAAAGATTAGCTCATGGAGTAGACCCTAACGCACTAGTAGTTGAACCTTATGCAAACCCATTTAGAACTCATCCATTATCAGATGACTATAATAAATTTAAAAAATTAGTTGGAGATAAAAATGTAGATTGCTATATTTTAAATACAGGAGAGTTTATGGGTAAAAAAGTAAAAGCTCAAGATACTCTTGGAATATTAGAAAAAATAGTTGATAAAGAAGCTGTATTTAAACCTTGGGGACCATTCTCTGATATAGAAATATTTGAATGGGAAGGATTTGTACCTAATTTAGAAGATGAAAACTATCTAAGTGCTTTAAAGGCTAGAATGAATGATAGATTAGAATTTGTAAAATCTAGAGAAACATTTAAAGGTGGAAGAGATAGACTTCCTGAAGATGCTTTAGAAGCTATAGAAAAAGTTGTAAAAGAAATAAATTCTATTTAGTAAAAAGTAAAAAAAATAAAAATAAAAATAAAAAGCCACTGTGTAAAAACAGTGGTTTTTTATTTTTTTATAAAAGAAAATTATAATAAAATCTCAATTTTTAGTTTTATAAAATATTATATTATAGTTTTAAAGCTTCCATATCAAAATAAAGATAATATTAAATTAATAAAAAGGGGATTGATTTTTTTTTTTTTTTTGAGATATACTTTTATTAAGAAATAGATACAATGACTGCAATTTAAGAAGATATAAAAAAAACGAGAGTTTTTATATATCTGTTTTAGATTGCTTTTTTTTTACAAAAAATTTATTTGTTATTATGGAGGTGTACTATGAAAGATAATATTAAAAAAAGTTTAAAAAGATTGCTAAAAAGAAAAGTAAAAATAACTTTAGGAATAATAATTGCTTTTATGATAACAGGAGTAGTAAGTTATTCTAATGATGATGTAATAAGTGAAAGTGTAACTGTAAAAATTAATTCAAATGGAATATATAATGAAGGAGTAATAGAAAGTTTAGAAAACTTTGAAATAATAGTAGGAAGTAATAATGGAATATATAATAATCAAGGTGGAACAATAGGAAGTCTAGAAAACTTTGGAATAATAG
>NZ_JHXW01000016.1 GCF_000622245.1 Fusobacterium perfoetens ATCC 29250
GAAATTATATTTTTTAATCAAAAAATTTATTAAAAAGAGCATAAAAAGAAAGATAAAATTTATAAAAAAAAATGTAGTATAACATAAAATATAGAGATTTTTAAATTATAAAAAACATAAGTTAGGGTTATATTTATGAAAGTTATTAAGCACTAAATGATAAAGGAAAAACATAGTGAAAACCATATTTAGGAGTATAAAATCCTATTAAAATCATAGAAGTTCAATACTTATAATAAGAGAGTAGATTCTGTTTGAAATTTTTATATATCCTTTCTACTTAAAAAAGTTTTTTCTAAAGAAATTAAATCTAAGAATTTTAATTTTTTTGGTTTTATTATTTTTAGAATAAATATCATATTTTCTAATCATTTTAAAGTGTTTAGGAGTAATATGAGAAATTAAACGTCCAAAGAAATCTTTTAAAGGAAGAGTAATAAAATATTATCTGGTTTTTGATACCAAAATGTAATGTTTTTAGAATCAAAAAAGTAATTCTATATTTAGCGATAATTGTTTTTGCAAGATATAGACTAAGATATTTTAAATATTATTAGAATTAACATAAAATCTATTAAGATATTTTCTGTAAGTGATAGAAATTTTATTTTTAAGAGTAATAAAATTATTAGATTTAACGAAAGAAAAAATAATATCAAGAGAACATTTTTGCCAAGATTTTCTAAGAGGTCTCCAAAGATAAAAATTAAGAAATTTCCAATTACCTTTAATATTGAACCTTTCAAGAGAATAGTAGTATAAATATGAGGATTACAAAATATATCTCTAGAAAAAATATGAATATTAGTGATAACTCTAAAATTATATATCAGTTTTTTTTTAAAGAATATTTAATAGAATAAGTAAGTAGTATCAGAAAGATTTTAAAATAATTTTAGATTATTAAAGAAAAAATTTCTAATGAAACCAGTAGATAAAGGAAAAATCATACGAATCTGTGAAACATTGAGAAGTTGAGAATTAAGGGAAGAAGCACAATTTTCAGTAGAAACTTTACTTATAAGAAGAACAAAATTTAGATTTATAAGAAAAAGGTTGAATAAATTTATGAAGATAAGAAGTACAAAGGAATTAAGAGAAACTGAACTTAGAAATAGCGCAATGTAAAAAAAATTGATATTGTTAAAAATATTTTTTTCATAAAAGAAAGAATAAATATCATCTCAGTATTCAAAGAAATAGAAAAAATATATTTAAGTTTATGTTTATAGAAAGCAAGATTATTATTCATGAATTATTATATACTAAAAAAGCACGATAAAAATCGTGCTTTTTTATATATTTAGAGTTATTTACTTAAACCATATTTAATATATTTTACAATTTGAATTATAATTGTAGGAATAAAACCTAATAAATAAATTATTAGAGTTTTTATTAGATGGTTATAAATTGATATAAAGTATAATTTATAACTTTCGTGTTCTTAAAATGGAAAATAAAAATAAAAAAAAATCAAAAAAATATTGACAAATTAAAAAAATAGAAGTATAATTCTACTAAAGAAATAATTGATTAATTAGATTAACTAAATAAATTTTTGGAGGTTTTAATATGAAATATTTTTTAGACAGTGCAAAATTAAATGAAATCGAGTATGCTTATGAGAACTATGGAATTGATGGAGTCACAACAAATCCAAGACATATTATGTTAAGTGGAAAACCATTTTTAACAGTAATAGCTGATTTAGCAGCTTGGGTAAAAGAAAAAGGAATAGAAGGTTATGAAAAATTCCCTATATCTGTTGAAATAAATCCACACTTAACTAAATGGGAAGAAATGGTAGAAGAAGGAAAGAAAATAGCTGCATATTCTTCTAACTTTGTTATAAAAATTCCTTGTACAGAAAATGGGTTAATAGCTGCAAGAAAATTAGAAAAAGAAGGAGTAAGAACTAATGTTACATTAGTATTCTCACCTTCTCAAGCAATACCAGTAGGAAAATTAGATGCTAAATTTGTTTCTCCATTTGTAGGATGGAAAGAAAATTCAGGAGATGATGCTCTAAATTATATTTCTGATATTTGTGAAATTTATAGAAAACACAATTTCAATACTGAAATAATTGTAGCAGCAGTAAGAAATGGAAAACAAATAGCAGAAGCAGCTAAAATGGGAGCACACATAGTAACATGTGGATTAGATGTATACAAAGCAAGTTTTGAACATCCATTTACAACATATGGACTAGGAGTATTTACAAAAGCTTGGGACGATACAACTAAATAAGAAGCATTAAAGTTATTATAGTATTTAAAAGGAGATAAAAAATGAAAATAGGTTTTATAGGAATAGGACTTATGGGAAAACCAATGAGTACTAATATATTAAAAAAATCAGGAAGACCTTTAATGGTATTTGATTTAAATAAAGAAAAAGTAGCTGAAATGGTTAGTTTAGGTGCTGAAGAAGCTTCTTCAATAAAAGAAGTAGGAGAAAAATGTGATGTTGTAGTTTCAATGGTTCCAAAAAGTGAACATGTAATATCAGTATATGAAGAATTACTTCCAGTAGCAAAAGAAGGACAAATTTTTATAGATATGAGTACTATTGATCCTGAGGTTTCAAGAGAATTATCTAAAAAAATAGCAGAAAAGAAAGCTTCAATGATAGATGCACCAGTAGTTAAATCAGTTCCTGCTGCTGAAACTGGAACATTAGGAATTTATGTTGGTGGATGTAAAGAAACATATGAGAAAGTAAAAAATATATTAGCTTGCATGGGAAATAACATTATTTATTTAGGAGAAAATGGAGCAGGATTAGTAATGAAACTATGTCATAATACGTTAGTTTCTCAAATTCAAAATGGTGTTAACGAAATGATAACATTAGCTCAAAAATCAGGAATATCTGTAGAAGAATTTATGACAGCAGTATCTTATGGAGGAGCTCAAAACTTTTATTTAGATACAAAAGGAAAAGTAATAGCTGAAGGAAACTTTAAAACAGCTTTTTCTGTAGAAAATATGAATAAAGATGTTAATTTAACATCAACTTTAGTTAAAAAGTTAGGATTAACATTACCTGGTGTAGAAGTAGCTAAAAATGTATATGCACAAGCTATGGAATTAGGATATGGAAAAGAAGATTTCTCAGCAACTTATAAAGTTGTAAGCAAAAAATAAATTGAGGTGTAAGAATGAAAAATTTTAAAGTAATATTTGTACCTATTGGAGTTCCAACATTTCATTTAGAAAGTGCAAATGATCAATTTAATAAATCAGTAGAAATGATAAAATCAATAACAGATTGTGGAATATATCCAGAAGCTCCTTTATTATCAATAGATGATTTAAAAGCTTTTATAAAAGGAGAAAATCCAGATTTAGTTATTTTACAAAATACAACTTTTGCTAACTCTGCTTATGCAAGTGAAGTAGTAAGAGAATATGATTGCCCAATAGTTTTATGGACATTAAGAGAACCAGTAATTGATGGTGGAAGATTAAGATTAAATTCATTAACAGGAGCATATTCTGCTGGAAATCTATTCCATCATACTGGAAGAGAAAAATTTGAATATATTTTTGGTGCTCCAACTGAAGAGTCAACAAAAATAAAAATGACAGCATGTATAAAAGCTGCTGAAATAAAGAAAGATTTAAGAAGCTTAAATATGGCAAGTATAGGGCATACTCCTCAAGGATTTGGTTTTGGTAGAGGATTAGATGCAGAATTATTAAAGAATTTTGGAATAAATTTAATTTCTATAGAAGCTAGAGAATTAATAAATAAAGCAAAAGCTTATAAAGAAGAAGAATATACAGATTTATTAGAAGAAGCTAACAAAAAAATGGTTGGATTATGTAATACTCCAAGTGAAAATGTAGATAAATTTGTAAGAGTTTATAAAGCTTATAAAGATTTTGTTGAACAAAATAATATTAAAGCTATCGCTTCAAGATGTTGGCCAGATTACTTTGTAGAGTATGGAACACCTGTTTGTGGAGCTTTAGCAATGCTTAATGAAAATCTAGTAGCAGCTTCATGTGAAGCAGATTTAATGGGAGCTTTATCAATGTATATAGGAATGAAGCTTACAGGAAGTCATGCTTTCTTTGGAGACCCAGTATCATTAGATGAAAATAAAAATACAGTTACTTATTGGCATTGCGGAACAGCAGCATGTTCTTTAGCAAGAGAAGATAAAGGAGCTGAAGTAGGTGTACATCCTAATAGAAAAATCGGTCCAACAATGGAATTTGGATGTAAAGCAGCTGAACATGTAACAGTATTCAGAATAGGAAGAAAACCTAATGGAGAATACAGATTCTTTATAGCTAAAGGAGAAGCTTTAGATGAACCTAAACAATTCTTAGGAACATCAGTAGTTGTAAAAACAGAAAATAATTCTTTAGAAGTAATAGAAAATAGTGTAAAAGATGGTTGGGAACCTCATTTCGCAGTTGTTTATGGAGATATAGCTAAAGAATTAGAAATATTAGCAAACTTATTAAATATGGAAGTTTGTAAATACTAAAAAAGAAAAAAATAGAAGGAGATATCATTATGTTAAATAAATTAAAAGAATTAAATGAATTTCCTATCTACTCTTGTAATGATAAAGAATTTAAAGAATTTGGACAAGTTATTACAGGATATAACTTTGAGGAATTAGTAGAGTATGCTGAAAAGCATACTCCTATTCCTGAAGTAGGAAATATATATATAGCTTCAGATTCTGAAATGGAAAAATTATCAGTTTTTGAAGAAGTTAAAACTAATTTATATGGAGATATGGACATACAATTTGGATATTGTAATGGAAATAATTCTTTATTAAATGGTTTAGAATATCATAAAGGAAGCGAAGTTAATATTGCTATAACAGATTTAGTATTATTATTAGCTCATGTAAAAGACATAGAAAACGGAAAAATAGAAAGCTCAAAAGTAAAAGGGTTCTTTATACCAAAAGGAACAGTTATAGAAGTATATCAAACAACAATGCATTTTTCTCCGTGTAAAGTAAGTGATGATGGATTTAAATGTATTGTTATATTACCTAGAGATACAAACACAGATATAGATTTAAGTAAGAAAATAATTATATTTGAAGAGGATAAATATTTATTTAAGAGAAATAAATGGCTATTAGTACATAACGATAAACAAGATTTTATAAGTAGAGGGGCTTATGAAGGTATTGTAGGGGCGAATTTAAAAGTTAAGTACTAAAAAATTTTAAAGATTACATATATAGGGGGTAAAAATGTTATTGACGGTTGTTTCATTTATATTTTTTACAGCTTTAGTTGCTGTAATTTCGTGGTGGAAAACAAAAGAAGAAAAATTGGATACAGCTGATGGGTACTTTTTAGCTGGAAGAGGATTATCTGGAATAGTTATTGCAGGGTCAATGCTTTTAACAAATATATCTGCAGAACAAATAGTTGGTCTTAGTGGTCAAGCTTATATGAAAAATATAACAGGAATGGCATGGGAATCAACTGCTGCAGTAGCAACAATAATGTTGGCAGTATTTTTCTTACCTTATTATTTAAAAAGAGGTTTTACAACAATGCCTCAATTTTTGGAAGAAAGATATGATTCTACAACAAGAAAGTTAATATCAATGCTTTTATTAGCAGGATATGTATTAATTTCTACACCAGCTGCTTTATATGCTGGAGCTGTTGCTTTTAACCAAGTTTTTGACTTAGAAGCTATTTTGGGAGTAACATATGTTCAATCTATTTGGATTTTAGTATGGACAATAGGAATAATAGGAAGTATTTATGCTGTATTTGGAGGACTTAAAGCTGTTGCAGTATCAGATACTATTAATGGGATAGGATTAGTAGTTGGAGGATTAGCAGTTCCTTTCTTTGGATTATTATATTTAGGAAAGGGAAATATAGGAAATGCTTTAAATCAAATTACAACAACTCATTTAGATAAGATAAATGCAATAGGAGGTCCAACAGACCCAATACCATTTGGAACAATCTTTACAGGTATGGTTTTTGCTAATATGTTCTATTGGTGTACTAACCAAGTATTAATTCAAAGAACTTTAGGAGCAGCTAATTTAAAAGAAGGACAAAAAGGGGTTTTACTTTCTGGATTTATGAAAATATTAATTCCTATAATAGTTTCTTTCCCTGGAGTTATAGCTTTCCATATATTTGGAGAAAGTGCAAATTTAGGAGATGCTGCATATCCAAAATTAGTTGCAACAGTATTACCTAAATCTTTAGTAGGATTTTATAGTGCAGTAATATTTGGAGCTGTATTAAGTACATATAACTCTTTATTGAATAGTGCTGCTACATTATTCTGTTTTGATGTTTATAAACCAGTAATTAATCCAAATGCATCAGATGAAAAATTAATAAAAGTAGCAAAACAAGTTGGAACTTTCTTAGCTATATTTAGTATGAGTGTAGCTCCATTCACAATGTATGCAAAAGGTGGATTATTTGAAGTAATGAGAAGATTCACAGGTTTCTTTAATATACCAACAATAGCAATAGTTTTAGTAGGATTATTCTCTAAAAAAGTTACAGCTTTAGCAGCTAAGACAGTTGTAATATTCCATTTAATAGCTTATACAATATTAATATTTATTTTAAAAGTAAAATTAAATTATGTCCATGTAATGGGATTATTATTTGTAGTGGAAGTAATTTTAATGCATATTATATCTGCGATAAAACCAATTGAAAAAGATTATGAGGAACCAAGAACTAAGCCATTTGTTGATATGAAACCTTGGGCAAAACTACCTCTTGTATCAACTTTATTAATGGGATTATTAGTATTTATTTATATCTTCTTATCACCAATAGGAGTTGTGTCATCTATAAAAGGAGAAAATTTAGTAGGACCTAACTTTAAATTAGCTATGTTAGCATTAGTAGTAGGTATGGGAATTTTCTACAAAGTTATGGACATGAAAATTAAACATTCTCGTTTCCTAGCTGAAATAGAAGATTTTAGTGAGGAAAAAAAGTAAAGAACTAGAAAAACTAGGAGGAAAAATGGAATTAAGAGTAGATGGGAAAAATTTAGAATTATTAGTTAATGGAAGAAAAATAATATCTCACTCAACAAAAAATCCTTTTATCTTTGTAGGAAAAGGTGAAGCTACTTTTGATATGTATAGAGGAAACTATGACATAAAAGATTATGTAATAGAAAGAGTAGCATTAACAGAGTTTGAAATTTTAGAAGAAAATAAAGTTAAATTTTTCAGAGGAGAAGAATTTTTAAATGTTTCTTTTGAAGAAAAAGAAGGAAGAACATATATTAATTTCTTAGAAGCATCTGATGAATTAAATAGATATTGGTTTAGAATTTGTGCTGATAAAGAAGAAAAAGTATATGGTTGTGGAGAACAAATGACATACTTTAACTTAAGAGGAAAAAATTTCCCTCTATGGACTTCTGAACCAGGGGTAGGAAGAAACAAAAAAACTTATACAACATGGCAAGCTGATGTAAAAGATAGAGCTGGTGGAGATTATTATACAACATATTATCCTCAACCTACATTTGTATCTACAAAAAAATATTATTTACATATGGAAACAACAGCATATGCTGACTTTGATTTTAGAAATGAAAAATTCCATGAATTACAAGTATGGCATAAACCAGAATTTATTATGATTGAAACGGGCGAATCTTATTTAGAAATCATAGAAAAATTAACTGGATACTTTGGAAGACAACCTAAGTTACCTGAATGGGTATATAATGGAGTATTACTTGGAATTCAAGGTGGAACAGATTTAGTAATAGAAAAAATGGAAAATGCTATTAAAGCTGGAGTAGAAGTAGCTGGACTTTGGTGTCAAGACTGGGAAGGTATAAATATAACTTCTTTTGGAAAAAGACTTTGGTGGGACTGGAAATGGTCACCAGAAACTTATCCTGGATTAGATAAAAAAATATGGGAGTTAAAAGAAAGAGGAATTAGATTTTTAGGATATGCTAACCCATTTTTTATAGAAAATGATACTTATTATAAAGAAGCTGAAGCTAAAGGATACCTAGCAAAAGACCAAAATGGAAATGATTATAAAGTAGATTTTGGGGAATTTGATTGTGGTATAGTTGATTTAACAAATCCAGAAGCTTTTGAATGGTATAAAGAAAAAATGAAAAAAGAACTTATTGAGTTCGGTTTAGATGGATGGATGGCTGATTTTGGAGAATATTTACCAAGTGATGCTGTTTTAAAAAATGGAAATGGAGAATTAATGCATAATGCTTGGCCAGCTTTATGGGCTAAAGTAAATTATGAAGCAGTAAAAGAAACTGGAAATTTAGAAAAAATAGTTTACTTCATGAGAGCTGGATATACTGGAAACCAAAAATATTGTACTTTAATGTGGGCAGGAGACCAATGTGTCGATTGGTGTATAGAAGATGGATTAGCTTCAGTTGTCGTAGGAGCTTTATCAGTTGGAATGACAGGAAATGCTCTTACTCATAGTGATATTGGAGGTTATACAACTCTTCATGGATTAAAAAGAAGTAAAGAGTTATTTATGAGATGGGCTGAAATGGGGGCATTTACTCCATTTATGAGAACTCATGAAGGAAATAGACCTGCTGATAATCATCAATTTGATACAGATATGGAAACATTAAAACACCTTGCTAGAATGACAAAAATATATAAACATATAGTACCTTATACAAAAGCTCTTGTAGCTGAAGCTTCTGAAAAAGGAATACCAGTACAAAGACCTATATTTATGCATTATGAAAATGATAAAGAAGCATATGATATTAGATATCAATATTTATATGGAAAAGATTTATTAGTGGCTCCTGTTTATAATAAAGGAGAAGAAATAAAAGATGTTTATTTACCAGAAGATACATGGGTACATGTATGGACAGGAAAAGAGTACAGAGGTGGACATCATCAAATAGAGGTACCGATTGGATATCCAGCTGTATTTTATAGAAAAGATTCTGAGTATAAAGCATTATTTGAAGGATTAAAATCAATCTAAAAAATCTAAATATTTAACTAAAGAGAGATGCTTGATTATTCAAGTATCTTTCTTTAATTATAAGGAGGAAAAATGTTAAAGGATGGATTATTTTTATTAGTGTTATTTTTGACTAATATAGTCCAAGGAATTACAGGATTTGCAGGGACAGTATTAGCAATGCCTCCTAGTATATTATTACAAGGAATAGATGTAGCAAAACCAACATTAAATATTTTAGGACTATTAGTAGCTGTTTGGATAGTAATTATTTCATATAAAAGTTTAAATATGAAAGAATTTTTTAAAGTTATGATAATAATGTTTTTTGGACTTATATTAGGAAATTATATATATTCTATTATACCAGTACCAATGCTTTTAAAAATATATGCGATATTTATAATAGGAATAGCTCTAAAAGGACTTTTAGTAAAAAAAGAAAAAGATTTACCAGAATTTATTTTAGTAATGATTGTATTTATTGCAGGAATTATGCATGGAATGTTTGTTTCAGGTGGACCTTTATTAATAATATATGCAGCTAAAAAATTTAGAGAAAAAACAGAATTTAGAGCAACAGTTTCTTGTGTATGGCTTGTATTAAATAGTTATTTAGGATATAGTCACTATGTAGAAGGATTATTTACTCCAGAAACAATAACTAAATTAATGTGGGGAATTCCTCCTGTAATAGTAGGAGTAATAATAGGAAATATTTTACATAAAAAAATGAGTCAAGAATTATTTTTATTAATAACTTACATATTATTGATAATTTCTGGAATTACTTTATTATTCTGATTTTTATATTGAGAAATTTAGAAAAATATTATATACTTAATAAAAAGAATACTTGTGAAGAATACTTATTCAATTTAGAAGATATAAAATTAGAAATAGGGTGAAAGAATGGGCAAAGGAATAGGATTAAATATGGAGACTGTGAGGTCTTCAAATATAGGAGCAGTTTTATCATATTTAAATACATATGGAGCAAGTTCTAGAAAAAAAATAGCAGAAGATTTAAAATTGACAACAGCTACTTTAACAATTTTAACTAGTGATTTAATAAAAGAAGGGTTATTAATAGAATTAGGGGAAGTAACTGAAAATAAAGTTGGAAGAAAAAAAATTCTAATAGATATAAATGAAAAATCAAGATTTTGTTTAGGGCTTGAAATACAAAAAAGAAAAATTATTTTTATAATAACAGATTTAAAAGCAAATATTATTTTTGAAAAAGAATGGTCTAGAGAAAAAAGTTTTGATATTGAAGAATTTAATCTAATCTTAGATTTTATTGAAAATGAAATAAAAGAAATAAAAGAAAAAATTTTAGGAATGGGAATTTTAGTTCAAGGAGAAATAGAAAATAAAATTGCAATAAGTAGTCCAATTCCTAATATTTTAGAAATAGTAGAAAGAAGATTGGGAATAAAATGTCTTTTAGAAAATAATATGAAAGGTCTTGTTTTAAGTGAAATGTATTTTAAAGAAAATCATAGAAATTTTTGGGTCTTAAAATATGGACCAGGAGTAGGAACTTCTGTTGTAATAAATGGAAAGATTTTACAAGGAACAGAAAATAAGCCAATAGAATTTGGACATGCTCCATTATTTAAAAAAAATAGTAATAATTATTGTACTATTTGTAAAAAATGTGGTTGTGTTGAATCCGAGGTTCATTTTGAATATGTGGTTAAAAGGTTTATTGATTTAGGATATATAAAAAATGAAGAGGAAACAGATTTTGATTTTGTAAATAGAGTATCTAAGAAATCTGGAATGGAAATAATAGATAATGTTTTAGATATTTTATCAGATTATATTATTTTAGCAAGTTGGATAGTTCCTGTAGATGAATTAATTTTAAGTGGAAGATTTTTTTCAGAAGAAAGATTTTTTAAAGCTTTTAAAAATAAATTAAAAAATAAACCAAGTAATATAAAAATAGAAAATATAAGTTGTATGAAAGATTATTCATATAAAAGAAAAATAGCAGGAGCAATATTAATATTAGAAGATTTTTTTAATAATTATTAAAAGAGATAGGGTATTATTAAAATTTAGTAATACCCTATCTCTTTATTTTTTATCAAAATATAAAAATTATTAAAATGTATAACCAAAATAAATATTGAAAAGAATTCCATTATTAATAGAATCATTTGTTAATGAAAATTCAAGAGGTCCTAATAGAGTATCCCATCCTAATCCAATACCATAACCATTATAAAAATTACTAGCAAATTCACTATCTTTTTGATAGAAGAAATTATTTGAATCTGAATTAAAAGTAATAGTGTTATATCTACCTATAATATAAACATTAGGGCCTACATTATATTGTAATGAAATACCTCCAGATATAAGTTTATCTGTAACTAATCCATAGTAAGGAATACCATAAAAATCAAATTCTTTATAATTTAAACTAAATTTTTTTGTACCACCTATTTTAAATAAACCTTCATATCTATAATTAAAATCATCATTAAATAATTGTCCTCCAGAAGCGAAAGCACCAAAAGAAAGTTTTTTATTAATAGGGAAAGTTTTAAATACATTAAATTTATATCCATGAAAATCAAAACCAGAATTAGAAATTCCTCTATTAACAAATCCTGCTAAATAAGAAAAACTTCCTTTAGTAGGGAATGAAATAGAATCTAAATTATCATAAATAATATAAGAACTACCCCAAATATAATTTTCAATATCTTTATCTTCTAAATCATAAGGAAGACCAGATGTAAAATAGTTTTTAGAATATTTCCAACCACTTGATATACCAAAAAGAAGATTATTAAAAATAGAAGAAGAAATATCATATTGAAAACCTAAAGATTTTGTAGTGTACTTAGAAATAAGTTTTCCAGAATTCCAACCATAAAGAAAAACAGGAGAATATTGATAAGATAAACTATAATTTCTTGAAAAATCAATATCAAAAATTTCAAAAGTATTTTTATTTCCTATACTTAATTTAGGAAAAGAAGATATTTCACTTTTTATATAATAGTTGTTACCAAAACTATTGCTATATGGTAAATCTGTATTTAAGTTTAAGGCCATACCATAATCATTAGAAACATAAAGGAAATTTCCATAAATCTTAAATAAAGGACTTTCTTCTAAAGAAAAAGTAATATTATCATTTTGTACTTTATAAAAAATCCTATCAACATATGAAAGAGCATAGATTTTATTGGTCCAAGTATTTAAATCATCTATTGTATAGTTATCAGTTTGTGGTTTTAAATCTATAGCTTTTTTATAGGTAAAAGTAGAGTTTCCAATTAAATTTATAGAATTAATAGGACTATTGAAATTTTTTAAAGCACTAGATTTTTCTTTTATGGCTAGAAATTTTTCTTTATTAGAAAGCTTTTTTAAATTTGAGGAAAAATGTTCAGCAGCTATTTCTCCTTCTTTAATGATAGGCGCAATATTTTCGAAATCAAGAGTTCCAAATTTTTTTACATTAGGAACTATTAAAATATCAGCATAATTTTTTTGGATTTTTGTACTTTTCATGCTATTGTATCCAGAAATTTTATCAATAACTTCTACTACATTGGAACTAGTTGTTATATTTTTAGGGTCAGCAGTTATATCTACAGCTATTATAATATCAGCTCCAGCTTTCATAGCTTCTACAACTGGGAAATTATTGGCCACTCCACCATCAACAAAGAAACTATCTTGATGTTTTATAGGAGTGATAATAGATGGAATAGCCATACTCATAAGGACAGCTTTTGCTAAATCTCCTTCTTTTAAGGCTATAGCTTTTCCAGTATTAATATCTGTAGAAACAGCTCTAAATTTTATTGGAAATTCATCAAAATTATTTATTTTTTCAACTCTTTCAAAAGTTTTTTTAAAGTTAAGATAAATATGTTCTCCATTTATTACCCCTAATGGGAAATGAATGTCATTATTATTATCAATAGAAACACTAAGAGTTCCTTTAATTTCATTAATTTTTTGAGTAATATTTTTTAAAGAACGGTCAGGAGAGTTTGAAAATAATTTTTCAAATTCTTGAGTAAGTAAAAAATCTTCTATTTCTTTTGGAGAATAACCTATAGAATACATGGCTCCTACAATACTTCCTGCACTAGTTCCTATTATCATATCAATAGGAACATTATATTTTTCTAAAACTTTTAAAACTCCAACATGCCCAGCTCCTTTAGCTCCACCACCACTTAAAACCAAAGCAATTTTTGGAGAACCATTTTTTTTATTTATATCAAACTTATTTTTATTTACATAAGTTTTTAAATCTTCTAATTCCTTGATATAATCTTCTAACATTTCTATATGATTATCAATAGAATTTATTTTATCTTTTTTAGTATTTATTTTTCCATAATATTTTTCTTCTTGAGAAAAGGAAAAAATAGATAAAATTATAAAAAGAAAAATAAGTAAAAATTTTTTCATAACCCCTCCATAAATATTTTTTATTATTATATCACAATAATAAAAAAAATATGAAAAAAAGTATAAATTATAGTATAATAATGTTAGTAAACAAACAAAAGGAGGGAGTTATTTTGAAAAAAATAATTTATTTATTAATGATTTTATTAGTAGGGTGTACAGCAATAGAAGAGAAAGAGGACTCTCCTATAATTTATAATTTAGCAATAGTTAGTACAAATAATATAAATGGAAAAATTCAAGAGGGAATAGGTTATCCTAGATTAGCAACAATAATAAAAGATAAAGAAAGAGAGTTTGGAAAAGAAAAAGTTTTATATTTAGATGCTGGAGGAAATTTTTCAGGAAGTAAATTTTCAGAAAGTACTAAAGGAGCAGGAATTTCAAAAGTATTAAATGGAGTAGGATTAAAAGTTACTACTTTAGGAAAAGGGGATTTTTATTATGGAGCAGAGAGAATAAAAGAATTAGAAAAGATTTCTAATTTTAAAATAGTAGCTTCAAATGTTAAATATAGAGATGGAAGAGATTTTGTAAAACCATATTTATTAGGAAGAATGGGAGATAAAAGATTTGCTATTATAGGGATAGTTTCTCCAGAACTATATAATGAAATGGATAAGAAGACAAAAGGAGAATTAATAATTCAAGAACCTATATTAGTTATTCCTAATTTAGTTAGATTAATAAAAGAAAATAATATAGATTTTATAATTGCTCTTTCTTCTTTTGGAGAAAATACAGAATGGAATGCAGCAGAATTAGCTAAGAATATCTCTGATATAGATTTAATGATAGTAAGTGGACAAGGAAAAAGTATGAATCAAAAAATGAATAACACTTATATAATTAAAGAGGAAAATTCTTTTGGAAGTATAGGAATAACAAAGATAGCTTTAAAAACTGGTAAAAAATCATTAGATAGAATAAATCATGAAAAAATAAAATTAAATGATATTTATATTCCTGAAAATGAGAAAAAGATTGTAAAAGAAAGTACAATAAAAGAAGAAGTTATAAAAGGTGAAGATATATATTATAAAGTACAACCAGGAAATACTTTATATTCTTTAGCTAGAGAATACAATACAACTGTTGATGAAATAAAAAGATTAAATCCTAGTATTGAAGGAAATAACATAAAAGTGGGAGAAACTTATAAAATACTAGAGAAAAAAGTGGATATTGTAGAAAAGAAAGTTGAAACAGAAACAAATAAAGCGAAAGAGATGTATGATAACTTTGATTCTATTGCAGTAGAAATGAATGATATGGAAAATATTCCAGATAATGCATTAGAAGTTGGAAAAATAGATATTCCAAAAGATAGTGAAGTAGAGAAATTAATAGAAACTTTAAAATAAGAAATAATTAGGAGGAGAGATGGAATTTTCGTTAAATTTAAAACAGGATTTAAAATTAATTTTAACACAAGAAATGAAAGTCTCTCTAAATATTTTGGAGATGTCTTCTTATGATTTAGAAAAATATATTTTAAAAGAAAGGGAAATCAATCCCTACATAGAAGTGGAGTATACAAATATTAGTAAAAAAAATTTTTCAAATGATGAGGAAGAATTTTCTCCATTAGATTTAGCCCATAAAGAAGAGAGTTTAGTAGATTATTTAGAAGAGCAAATAGGATATTTGAAAATTAATAAAAATATGAGATTTCTTTGTTCTTATATAATAAATAATCTTGATAAAAGAGGTTATCTTTTATTAAAAAAGCAAGAAATAAAAGATCTGACTAAATTTCCTTTAAAAGAGATAGAAAAGGCAATAGAAATAATAAAATCTTTAGAACCAGTAGGAATAGGAGCTCAAAATTTAGAAGAGTGTCTTATAATTCAATTACATAAAAAGCAAATAAATGATATAGTTTTAGAGAATTTAATAAAATATTTTTTAAGAGAGTTAGCAGATAGAAAAATTGAAAAAATTTGTGAAAAATTAAAAATTAATCAAGAACAGCTTAAGAAATATTTTGAAATAATTCGAAAATTAAATCCTATTCCTTCTCGTGGTTTTTATATGGGAGAATCAATAAATTATATTTCTCCAGAAGCAGAAATAAAATTAGTTGATGGAGAGTATAAAGTTATAATGTTATATGGAAATCTTCCAAAAGTGAAAATTAAAGAAGGAGAAAATATAGATAAAACGTATTATACCTCAGCTAATAATTTAATAAAGTTTATAGAAAAAAGATATGAAACTTTAAAAAATATATTAGAGGTTATATTAGAAAAACAATATGAGTATTTTTCACAAGAAAATGGAAAATTAAAGAATTTCACTTTAAAAGAAGTATCAGAAAAATTAGAAATACATGAATCAACAATTTCAAGAGCTATAAAAAATAAATATATATCTTCAAATAAAGGGATGTTAAGGATAAAAGATTTGTTTGTATTAAATGATGAGAAAGAGTTAATCTGTGAAATTATAGAAAATTTAGTTTTAGAAGAAGATAGAGAAAAACCATATACAGACCAATATATGGCTGACTATATAAATTTGCATAATTTAAAAATAGCTAGAAGAACTGTGGCAAAATATAGAGAAGAATTAGGAATAGCCTCAGCATCTAAAAGAAAATTAAAAAATATCTAGGAGGAATATGGAAATCTCTCTTATTGAAATAAAAGAACATGTAAAAAAATATATAGAAGTTATTACTACAGTTATAGATGTTGGTGTAGGTGTGGTAGATAAAAATATGAAAAGAGTTTCTAGTACAGGACTTTATATTGATGAAGATGGGGAAGAAGTATTAGGTAGTGTTTATAAAAATACTTTGGAAACAGGAAGTACAAATGTAATAGAAAATCCAAGACAACATTGTCTTTGTATAGAATGTATAGATAAACAGAGGTGTAAAGAAACTTTAGAAATTTCTACACCTATTTATTGTAATGGAGAAATAGAGGGAGTTTTAGGGTTAGTTTGCTTTACAGAAGAGCAAAAAAATAAGATACTTTCTGATGTAAATTCTTATTTAAATTTTACAAAACAAATAGCTGAATTTATAGGAATGAAGTTTAATGAATATAAAGAGAGTTTACTTCAAAAAGAAAAAGAGGAAACTCTTAATCAAATATTAAATAATATGACAAAAGGTGTCATAGTTACTAATAGTGATAATGAAATTTTAATCATAAATCAAATAGGAATGAAAAAATTAAAATTAGTTTTTAGTCCTGTTGGAAAAAAAATAAAAATAATTAGTCAAAATGATTATATAATGAATGAGGAAATTTTTAAATTAATAATAAATGAGAAAGAATATACAGTAAGTGGAAAAAAATTTCCTTTGAATTCAATAAGCAAAAAAAAGGAAGATGCTTTTATTTTTGATGATATACAAAAAATTAATAAAAATATTGTTGAAGTAAGTAATCAATATAATAGAATAACTTTAGATGATATTCATGGAAAATCACAAGCGATTTTATCTTTAAAAGAATATATTCAAGCTATTTCAAATTCAAATTCTACAGTATTGATAACAGGGGAAAGTGGAACTGGAAAAGAGTTAATAGCTCGTTCAATACATTCTTGTGGAAATAGAAAAGATAAACCATTTGTTGTTATAAATTGTTCAGCTATTCCAGATTCACTTTTAGAAAGTGAACTTTTTGGATATGTAAAAGGAGCTTTTACAGGAGCTAATAATAATGGACATATGGGAAAGTTTGAATTAGCTAACACAGGAGTAATTTTCTTAGATGAGATAGGTGATATGCCTTTATATTTACAAGCAAAATTATTGAGAGTTTTACAAGAGAAAAAAATAGAAAGAATAGGGTCTAATAAAAGTATTGATTTAGATATTAAAATAATAGCTGCTACTAATGCTGATTTAAAACAAAAAATTAAAGAAAAGAAATTTAGAGAAGATTTGTATTATAGATTAAATGTAATACCTATTCAAACTCATCCTTTAAGAGAAAGAAAAGAAGATATAGAACCAATAGTAGAAGAACTTATAAAAAAATATAGTTTAATAGCTAATAAAACTATAAAAGAGATGGATAGAGAGGTATTAGACTTATTATTAGAATATGATTGGCCAGGAAATATTAGAGAATTAGAAAATATTATAGAATTGATGATGAATACTTGTGGAAATAATGAAAAAATAGTAAAAAATATGTTGCCAGAAAATATTTTAAAAAAAGATATTAAAGAAAATATTATAAAGGAAGAAAAAAGATTTTTTGAAAGAGAAGAAGAAATTTTATTTGAAGAATTTGAAAAATTAGAAAAAGAATATATAATAAGAAGTCTAAAAAAATATGGAAATTCTACAGAAAGTAAAAAGATGATTTCTGAGAAAATGAATATAGGATTAACAACTTTATATAGAAAATTAAAAAAATTTAATATAGATAAATAAGTAGAAGGAGAACAAAATGTTTCAACCAAAAAAAACTATAGAATATTCTGGAGTAGGAATAACTATGATATCAGAATATACTAAGATAAAAGGAGATATAGATATATCTTGTAATATTTATATAGATGGAAAAGTAGAAGGAAGTATAAAATCTACAGCCCTTATAACTATTGGAGAAAAAGGTGAAGTTATAGGGAGTTTGAAGGCAGAGAGAATAATAATATCTGGAGTATTAAGAGGAAAAGCTGAAGCTACAGATGTAGAATTTATAAAAAATGGAAAAATTTATGGAGATATTATTAGCTCTAAATTATCTATAGAAGAGGGAGTTATATTTGAAGGAACTAATAAGTTAAAAAAATAAAGCACTTTCGAGTGCTTTATTTATTTTATATATAATAAAATAATATAAAATATATATAATTGATTTTGTGTTTAAAAATTGTTGATTATGATTATAAAATTGAAAAAAATACAATAATATTTAAAAAAAATAAAAAAATATTGATTTTTTTTTAATTCTTGATATACTCTTTTCATTAAAAAAATAAAATAACTAGTTGATTGGAGGAGCAAAATGGAGAGAGAAAGAAAAATGTCGTTAACCACAAAAATTTTTATAGCTTTGATAATAGGAGTTATAGTAGGTTTAGTATTACATCCTCTAAAAAATAATCCTTATGTAGAAAAATATCTTTTAAATTTTGTATTTACTTTTTTAGGTAATGGATTTGTAAGAGCCATTAGAATGGTAGTTGTTCCATTAGTTTTATGTTCTTTAGTTATGGGAGCAGCAGGAATAGAAGATGTAACTAAGCTGGGAAGGATTGGAGCAAAAACTTTAATCTTTTATCTATCAACAACAGCTGTAGCTGTAGTTTTAGCCTTAGTTGGAGGAAATATAATAAATCCTGGAAAAGGAGTAAATATTAGTGATATAGCTACAACAGTAGTATCAGTAGATAAAACAAAACCATTTGTAGATATTTTATTAGATATGATACCTATAAATCCTATAGAAGCACTAGCTAAAGGAGATATGTTACAAATAATAGTTTTCTCTATAATTTTAGGAATAGCAATGTCTTTATTAGGAGAAAAAGCAAATGAAGCTAAAAAACTTTTTGAAGCTGGAAATAATATAAGTTTAAAATTAGTAGAAATTATTATGTTATTTGCTCCTTTAGGAGTATTTGGTTTAATAGCTAAAACTTTTACAACATTAGGTTATATAGCTTTAGTTCCATTATTTAAGTATTTTATGGGAGTAGTAGTAATATTATTTATTCATTGTTTGGTAACTTATCAAAGTATATTGGTATTATTTGGAAAATATAATCCTATAAAATTCTTTAAGAATTTTGCTCCAACAATGTTGGTAGCTTTTTCTACAGCTTCAAGTAGTGCTTGTTTACCATCATCTTTAAAAACTATGCAAGAAAATTTTGGTGTTTCTAAAGCAATTTCATCTTTTACAATTCCTTTAGGAAATACAATAAATATGGATGGAACAGCTGTTATGCAAGGAGTGGCTACAATATTTATAGCTCAAATTTATGGAATAGATTTGACAATGGGAAATTATATTACAATAATTCTTACAGCTACTTTAGCTTCAATAGGAACAGCAGGAGTTCCTGGAGTTGGAGTAATAATGTTAGGAATGGTTTTAGTACAAGTAGGACTTCCTTTAGAAGGAATTGGACTTGTTATGGGAATAGATAGATTTGTAGACATGTTTAGGACAACAGTAAATGTAACAGGAGATGCTGTTTGTACTTTAGTAATAGCTAAATCAGAAAAAGAAAATATAAAGTAAGGCTCTTTATATAAACTACACTAAAAAAGGGAGATATTTCTCCCTTTTTTAATTAAAAATTTTCTTCTAAAATTTTTGCAAGTTGGTCAGGACAAGATGTAGATTTTTTTCCACAAGTAATTCCTTTTAATTTTTTTATAACATCTTCTTTTGACATTCCAATTATTAAATTTTCTATTCCATGAGTATTACCATCACATCCACCTAAAAATTCAATATTTTTAATAATTCCATTGTCATCAATTTCTAAAGCGATTTCTCTAGCACATACTCCAGAAGTGATAAATTTTTTCATAGTGAGCCTCCTAAACAAATTTATAATATTATATAATATTTTTCATAAAAAATCAGTAAAAATTTTTATATAAAAAAATAAACTTTTTTTTTAGAGTTCTCGTCATAAAGGTGAAGTTAATAAAAATGCAAAAATAATAAATTTCCCCAAAAATAAAAAAGAGTGAGTTTTCACTCTTTTTTATTTTTTTGTCATTTTCATGTCACAGATTATTTTTAAGATAAAAAAATATACATTTTATAGATAATATAGTTTATAATATAAAATAAAAAAGTGATGGAGGAAAAATGAAAAAAATTTTTTTATTTCTTTTAATTATAAACCTTACATTTGCAAGAGAAATCTCTTTTGAAGAGGCTTTAGAAATAGCTAAAAAAAATAACAGAAATTTACAAATTCAAGAATTAACTGTAAATCAAAAAAAACTTGAAAAAAATTCTAAAGTAAAAGAATTACTTCCAACTATTCAGATAAATAGTTCCTATGAAAAAATAGAAAATCAATATGAAGATGAAAAATTTAATAATTCTTTAAAAGCTAAACAAACTATTTTTTCTGGGGGAGAAAAATATAATGATGTAAAATTAGCAAAACATAATGAAGAATTAGAAAAAATAAATTTATACAATGAAGAAAATTATTTAAGAATTAAGGTTTTAGAAAGTTATATACAATGTCTTTATAATAAAGAAATTTTACTAGTCTATGAAAAATCTTATGAGGATAAAGAAAAAGAATTGGAAAGACAAGTAGAATTTAGAAATTTAGGACTTGTAGATAAAACAGAAGTACTAAAACTTGAAAGTTCATTATATCAAACAAAAGGAAAAATACTTGAAGCAAAAAATAATTTAATAACAGGAAATTTAGCTTTAAAAACTCTTTTAAGAATAGACCCAAGAGAGAAAATTCAAGTGAAAGAATTAGATTTGAAAACAATACAAATGAAAGATATAGTATTGGAAGAAGATGTAAAAAATACTTTAAAAAATGGAGTTCAAGCTAAGATTTTAAATAAAAATATAGATATAAAAGAATCAGAAACAAGTAAAAAGTTAAGTAGTTTTTTTCCAAAAGTAAGTGCTGAATATTCATATAACAATATAAATAAAGATAAATTTTCAGGAAGTTTTTCAGGACATCAAGATGATTGGGAATGGAGAGCTGGAATCTCTTTTGAATGGGATATATTTAATTTTGGAAGTGATATAGATATTTATAGAAGTTCTAAATTAGATGTAGAAAAATTAAAGTTAACTAGAGATGAAGAACTAGATAACTTGAGAAAAAATATGATAAATGCTTATAATAATATATTCACTTTGGAAAAATCAATGGAAAGTAATAGAAAGGCTTTTGAAACATCTTTAGAAACTTATAATATTGAAAAGGAAAAATATGAAAATAGATTGATTGATACTATTGATTATCTTAAAGCAGAAGAAGATATGATGAGAACCAAAGTAGAATATTATAATTCAAAATTAAATTATTTTTTAGCTTATGAAAAATATATGGTATTGAGAAAATAAAGGGAGAAAATAAGATGAAAAAGATTGTGTTATTTATATTTATGATATTATTATTGATTTCTTGTAAAGATAATAAGGCTACTTCAAAAAAAGAAATAATTAAAGAGATAAAAAGTATAGAGCTAAAAGAAATGACATTAGATAATATAGAAATATATAATGGAGAAATAACACCAAGTAATGATGTAAAAATAATAACTCCAACAGGTGGATATGTAAAAGAGATTAACTTTAAAAATGGAGATATTATAAAAAAAGATGAAGTTATCTTAAAATTAGAAGATATAGAAACAGAAACAAATTATTTACAAGCAGAGGGGAATTTATATAAAGCTAAATCAGATTATGAAACTCAAAAAATATCTTTTGAAAAATATGAAAAATTATATAAAAAAGATTATATTTCAGAAGATACTTATTTAACAGCTAAAAATAATTTATCTCAAAGTTATGGTATTTATAAAACAGCAGAGGGAAATTATTTAGATGCTAAAGATAAAAAAGAAAGATTGATAGTTAAGGCGCCTATTAATGGAATAGTGACAGATTTAGATTTAAAATTAGAAGAAAAAATTATTGCTAATAGTGAAGTATTATCTATTATAGATAATGAAAATATGGAGATAAAAGTAGCTGTATCTGGAAAGAGTGTCAATAATATTAAAGTGGGAAATGAAGCAAAAATATATATAGAGGAAATAGATAGAGAAGTTATAGGAAAAATAGAAAGTATTAATTTGGCAGCTAATAAAGAAACAAAAAAATATCAAGTAAAAATAATTTTTAATAATGAGAAAAAAGATATTTTAAAAGGAATGTATGGAAAAGTAAAAATAAATCAAGGAAAAACAAAAGGGTTATTTATTCCTAAAGAAGCTATTATGGTAAAAGATTTATATACTTATATAGCTATAACTAGAGATGGAAAAGCTTTAATATATAAAGTTGATTCAAAAGATTCTATAGGAAATTATCAAGAAATAATTTTTAAAGATTATAAAATAGGAGATAGATTGATAATAGAAGGACAATATTTATTGAATAATAATGATAAAGTTAAGGAGAGAGAAGAATGAGGTCTATTTCAGAATTTTCAATAAAAAAACCAGCTACAGCATTTATGATTATTATATCAATGGTAGTATTTGGTGTTTTAGGAATGAGAAAAATGCCTATAGAATTAAAACCAAATACAGAATATCCAATAGTAAGAGTTAGGGTAAAATGGGACGGAGCAACCCCTGCTGATGTAGAAAAAATGGTTACAAGAAAAATAGAGGATATTTTACCAAATATAGAAGGAGTTAAAAGCTTTAGTTCTACTTCCGAAGCAGAAGAAGCTTCTATTGAAATAGAATTTGATTATGGAGTAAATATAGATACTAAAATAACTTTAGTTCAAAATGAAATAAATCAAATAAGAAATAAATTACCTGAAGATATAGATGAACCTATTGTACGGGAAAGAGGTGGTTCTTCTTCACCTGTTGCTAACTTAGTATTATTTGGTGGGGATATAATGGAGATGAGGACTTATGCTGAAAATATTTTAAGTCCTATGTTAGAAAAAATAGAGGGAGTTTCAGAAGTTGTAGTTTATGGAGGAGCAGCTCAACAAGTTTTAGTTGAAATAGACCCTGAAAGATTAGAAAATTATAATTTGAATATAAGTGAAGTAATTAATAAAATAAAATCTTCAAATATAAGTGTACCTAGTGGAAAAGTTAGAGAAGGATATAAAGAATATATTGTTAAGGTTCAAGGAGAAATAGAAACAGTAGAAGAAATAGGAAATATAATTTTATTAAATAAAGATGGTCATTTATTAAGAGTAAAAGAGATAGCAAATGTAAGATTAGAAAGAAAAGAAAAAGATAGTATCTACAGAAAAGAAGGAAGAGAAGGAATAGGAATAATTATTAGAAAAACAGATTCTGGAAATACTATAGAGATTGTAAAAGAAACTAGAAAAGTAGTAAATGATATAAAGGAAGCTCTTCCTTTAAATTCAAATATAATTTTTGAATTTGATTCTTCTATAACAGTAGTAAACTCAATTTTAAATGTAAAAAATACAGCAATTTTAGGATTAATTTTAGCAGCTGGAATATTATTTATATTTTTAAAGAATATAAGTTCTACACTTATTATTTCAACAGCTATTCCAGTTTCTATAATATTTACTTTTTTCTTATTAAATGCTCAAGGTTTAAGTTTAAATATGGTTTCTTTAATGGGATTATCTTTAGGAATTGGAATGTTGGTAGATAACTCTGTAGTTGTTGTAGATAATATTTTTAGACATATGAGTGAATTAAATGAAGATAGAGGAATTGCTTCTCAATTAGGAGCTGAAGAGGTAGGAATGCCAATTTTATCTTCTACATTAACTACAGTATCTGTATTTTTTCCCTTAGTATTTCAAGAGGGAATAGCAAAACAACAATTTCAAGATATGAGTTATGCTATAACTTATTCTTTAATGGCTTCTTTAATAGTTGCTTTAGTTTTTGTACCAATGGTATCAAGTAAAATAATGTCGTATAAAAATACTATATCAACAGAGGGAAA
Organism: Fusobacterium perfoetens ATCC 29250; assembly: GCF_000622245.1. Taxonomy (NCBI): domain Bacteria; kingdom Fusobacteriati; phylum Fusobacteriota; class Fusobacteriia; order Fusobacteriales; family Fusobacteriaceae; genus Fusobacterium; species Fusobacterium perfoetens. The sequence continues at coordinate 24,053 of NZ_JHXW01000016.1, forward strand.
AGTTTTTAAATATGTAAAAGAAAAATATGTAGATTTTTTAACAATGTCTTTGAAATATAAAAAAAGAGTTATTGGAATAACAATACTATTATTTATTGGTTCTATGTTTGTAGCAAGAACTATTGGAGGAAAATTTAATCCTACTACTGATATAGGAAGATTTGCTGTAGTGGCATTACTTCCTAATGGAGCAGATGTTAATATGACAGATAAAGTAGGAAAGATTTTAGAAGAGAGAACTAAGGGATTAAAGAATTTGCAAACTTATACAGTTTCAGGTAATACAGAAAGTGTATCATTAAATATGAATATGGGATTAAAAACTTCAAGAGAAGAATCTATGAAAGAAATTTTACAAGAGTTAAGAAAAAAATTTTCTAATATTCCTGATGTAAAAATAGCTGTTGTTCCAAATTTTATTTATGGAACTAGGGGAATTTATGATTTAGAGTTTGAATTGTATTCAGACAATATGGTTATATTAGAAGAAGTGATAAAAGATTTGGAGAAAAAAATAAGAAATATAGATGGGATAGCAGAATTTAAAACATCTTTAGAAGGAGGAAAACCAGAGGCAAGAATAATTGTAGACAGAGAAAAAGCAGCTTATTATGATGTGGATATAGAAACAATAGCAAAAACTATTCAGTATCAAATTCTTGGAGGAGTTCCTTTTAAAATTTACAGTGATAATGCTGAGATAGATGTTACAGTTCAGTTGGAGAAAAAATATAGAGAATCTAATAAACTCTTAATGAAGTCAAGAATAACTTTACCAAATGGAAAAAATATAAAAATTTCAGATATTGCTAGTTTAAAAATAATAGAAGGACCAGCAAAGATAGAAAAAGAAAATAAAAAAATGAAGGTAATAGTTTATGCTAACTTAACAGATGAAAATAAATTAATGGAAGTAAATAATAAAATTGTTAATATTTTTAAAGAGGGAAATTATCCAAATAATGTAAGTTTTGGATTTGGTGGAAAAACTTCTAGTATGCAAGATATGTTATCAGAACTATCTTATGTATTTGCTATTGGATTATTTTTAATATATTTTATTTTGGTATGGGAATTTGAATCATTTATATTACCATTTATAATATTATTATCAGTACCATTATCTACAACAGGAGCATTTTATAGTTTAAAACTTTCAGGAAAAACAATGGATTCAATGGTAGCTGTAGGTTTTGTAATGTTAGCTGGAATAGTAGTAAATAACGCTATAGTGCTAATAGATTTTATAAAAACTGAAAGAGAAAATGGAATAGAGTTAAATGAAGCGGTTATAAAGGCTGGAAGAACTAGACTTAGACCAATTTTAATGACAACTTTAACTACAATTTTGGGAATGATACCTCTAGCTTTAAGTAATGGAGAAAGTTCTGAGATGTATGATGGAATGGCTTTTGTAGTTATTTTTGGACTTAGTTCAGCTACACTTTTAACTTTAATAGTTATTCCAATAATTTATTGTTTAATAGAAGATATAAGAAAATTTTTAAGAAAAAGTACTGGAAGATATGGTGGTTCAATAGTTGATTGGAGAAATTTTAAAAATAAATTTTCTAAATAATTAATAAATTAAAAAGAACTGTTGTAAATTTAATTTAGAAAATACAACAGTTCTTTTATTTTTATTTAAAATTTAAAATTATTTATAAATTCTTGAAGATTATTTATAAATTTTGCCACATGATATCCATCACAAACACCATGATGAACTTGGATTGATAGAGGTAAAAGAGTTTTATTATTTTCTGAAAAATATTTTCCAAAAGTAAATATAGGTGGATAATAGTTATATCCATTTTTTAAATTTAGATTAAAACCTGTAAAAGTTGTCCAAGGAATACTTGAAACATTAAAAATATTATTTTCAATTTGAGGTTTACCCATAAAATTTTTATTATCTCCATATTTTTTTACATCTTCTAAATAATTATTATAAAACTCTTGAAAATTTTCTGAAAACTCAGTCCAAAGATTAGAAAAGCTTTCACTATCTTTATGAAAAAAAGTATAGCTTGGATTTACTTTTTCATAAAAACCAAGATTATTATCTTTATCTAAATTCATTTTAAATTCCTTTTGAGAATTTACTATATATGAAAGTATATATAAAATTACAGGAAAAAATTTTATATTTTTTTCTTTAATTTTAGGGATTAAATTTGAAATATCAATATTAGTAGTTAAACTAAAAGTGCAAGGAACATCATTTGAATAAAGTTTAAATATATCTTTTCTATTCCAAGTTTCTAAATCAATTTTATAAAAATTCATAATATCCTCCAAAAATAAAGTAATAAAAAAAGACTAGTCATAAAAATGCTGTCTTTTTTTATATACCTATTGAATTTGTTATTATTTGTTTAATGCTTTAACAATTCTTGGGCTTAGAGTATCAGCGTTAGCTTTTAATATTTGCATAACTTCAACTTCGTTTGCAGATTTTAAAGTTTTTAAAACTTTAGTACAAACTTTAACTCTAAGAGGTTTTCCATTAATCATTATTGTTGCTGGTTGAAGATTTGGTTTCCAAACTCTGTTAGTTAATCTGTGAGAGTGAGAAATTTGATGTCCAAATGTAAGCCCTTTACCAGTGATTTCACATCTTTGCATAGTGCACCCCCCTAAAATAATGTTGCATATTATTATATCATTAACTTAAAAATAAATCAATAATTTTTTTTATATATAACAGAAAAAAATTTAAAAATTAAAAAAACTTTGAAAAATTACAAGAAAATTATGATATAATATTATGAAAAACTATATAATTTTAGAAAAGGTGATAATTTTGGAAAATCATAATTATAGCGTACTAGAGTTTGATAAATTGAAAAATGTTTTAGCTCAGTATATGATTACAAAGGGAAATAGAACTAAAGTTGAAAATTTTAAAATTTATTCAGATATAAACTCTCTAAAAAAAGATTTTGAAATTTTAAGAGATTTTATAGATTTTTCTAAATATGATGGTGGAATAGAAATCTTTAATTTAAGAGATATAATAGAAACTTTAAGAAAATGTGAACTTATTGGGATGTTTTTTGAGCCAGAAGAGTTATATGATATCAATCAAAATTTAAGAATTTTTAGATTATTTAAAAATAAAATAGATGAACTTGATAAATATAAAAATTTAAAAGCTAGATTTTCACAAGTTCCAACATTAAAATTTATTGAAGATATAATTAATAAAACAATAGACAATGAAAAAAATATTCAAGATGAAGCATCACTAGAGTTAAGAGATATTAGAGGACAAAAAAAATTATTATCAGCTAATATAAAAAGAAAATTTGATGAGATGTTTGCTGACGAATCTTTATCTCGTGCTATTCAAGAAAAAATAGTTACTAACCGTGATGGAAGAAATGTTATTCCTGTTAAAGCTGATTTTAAAGGAGTTATAAAAGGAATAGAACATGACAGGTCTTCTAGTGGACAAACTGTTTTTATAGAACCTTTAGGAGTTGTATCTCTTAATAACAAAATGAGAGAATTAGAAGCTAGAGAGAGGGAAGAAATAAGAAAAATTCTTCTTAGAATTACAGACCAAATTAGAGTAAATATAGATGATGTAAGAAAAATTGCTGAATCAGTTTTAGAAATAGATATGTTAAGCGGAAAAACTAGATTTGCTTTAGATTTTAAATGCAATATTCCAGAGATAAATCAAAGAGAACAATTAAGTATTATAGAAGGAAGACATCCATTTATTGAAAGAGATAAAGTAGTTCCACTAACTTTTGAAATTGGAAAAAAATATAATACTTTACTTATTACTGGACCAAATACAGGAGGAAAAACAGTTGCTCTAAAAGTAGCTGGACTTTTAACTCTTATGGCATTATCTGGAATTCCTATTCCAGCTAATGAAACTTCAAGTATAGGATTTTTCTCAGGTGTTTATGCTGATATTGGAGATGAACAAAGTATAGAACAATCTTTATCATCTTTCTCTGGACATTTAAAAAATGTTCAAAGTATCCTTACTTCTGTAACTAAAAACTCTTTAGTTTTACTAGATGAGTTAGGTTCAGGTACAGACCCAGTAGAAGGGTCAGCTTTTGCTATGGCTGTTATAGATTATTTAAAAGATAGAAAAGTAAAATCAATGATAACAACTCACTATAGTGAAGTAAAAGCCTATGGATATAATGAAGAAGAAATAGAAACAGCTTCAATGGAATTTAATTCAGAAACTTTATCTCCAACTTATAGATTACTTATAGGAATACCTGGAGAAAGTAATGCCTTGACTATTGCAAAAAGATTAGGGGTTTCTGATGAAATTATAGAAAAAGCAAAATCTTATATTAGTGATGAAAATAAAAAAGTTGAAAAGATGATTACTAATATAAAAGAAAAATCTGATGAGTTAGATTTAATGAAAGCACAAGTTGAAGAATTAAAAGAAAAAGTTAAAAAAGATCAAATAGAATATGAAGAAAAACTTAGAAAATTAGAAATAGAAAAAAATAATATCTTAAAAGAGGCCTATGAAAAAGCCGACCAAATGATGAAAGATATGCAAAATAAAGCAGCTGCCCTTGTTAAAAAGCTTCAATCAGAAGAAACTAAAAAAGATGATGCTAAGAGTGTACAAAAAAGTCTTAATATGCTTAGAAGCAATTTAGGAAAAGAAAAAGAGGAAAATGTAGAACAAAAACCTAAAGTAGCTAGAAAAATAGATTTCAAAGAGGGAGAAAAAGTTTTAGTAAATAGTCTAAAACAATATGCTGATATATTAAAAATCAATAAAACAAAGGAAACTGTATTAATTCAAGCAGGAATATTAAAACTAGAAGTATCTATTGATGATATTAGAAAAATAACTGAGAAGAAAACAAAAGAATATACTCAAGTGACTTCTTCAAAAAGTAGTCGTGTAGGTTCTAAGATTGATTTAAGAGGAAAAATGGTAGAAGAAGCAATTTATGAATTAGAATCTTATATGGATAAAGCAGTTTTAACAGGGTATAAAGAGATTCAAGTTGTAACAGGAAATGGTACAGGAGCTCTAAGAAAAGGAATTGTTGAATATCTAAAAAATTGTAGATATGTAAAAGATTTTAGATTTGGAGGACAAGGAGAAGGTGGTGTAGGTTGTACAGTAGTAACATTGAAATAAAATGTACTTTAATTGTTGCAGCTGCTGGTGTAGGAAAAAGAATGGGACTTGATTATCCAAAACAGTTTTTATACCACAAAGGAAAACCACTTTTTATAAATATTTTAGAAACTGCTGAAAAATCAAATTATATAGAAAATATAGTTGTAGTAACTAAAAAAGAATTAATACCAGAAGTAAAAAATCTATGTGAAAAATTTGGAATAAAAAAAGTTTCTAATATTGTAGAGGGAGGAAAAGAAAGACAAGAATCTATATATAATGGACTTCAAGTTTGTAAAAAAGAAAATATTATTGCAGTACAAGATGGAGTCAGACCTTTTTTTAAAGAGGAATATATAGAAAAATCTCTAAATGAACTTAAAGAAAATATTGAAATAAATGGAGTAGTTATAGGAATGCCTGTAAAAGATACTATAAAAGTAGTAGATGAAAATGGTATTATAACTTCTACTCCCAAAAGAGCAACTTTATTTTTAGCTCAAACTCCTCAAGTTTTTAGAGGAGAAATTTTAATTAAGGCCTATGAAAAAGCAAAAAATGAAAATTTTATAGGTACAGATGATTCTTCTTTAGTGGAAAGATATTTTGGAAAAGTAAAACTACTAGAGGGAGATTATGAAAATATAAAAATAACAACAATAGATGATATAAAATTTTTAGAAAATTAGGAGGTTATAGAAGATGATAAAAATCTACAATACAATGACAAGAAAAGTCGAAGAATTTATACCAGTAAAAGAAAATGAAGTGTCTATGTATGTATGTGGACCTACAGTATATAATTATATTCATATAGGAAATGCTCGTCCTGCTATAGTATTTGATACAGTAAGAAGATATTTTGAATATAGAGGATATAAAGTAAAATATGTTCAAAACTTTACAGATGTAGACGATAAAATTATAAAAAGAGCTAATGAAGAGGGAGTAACTTCTAAAGAAATAGCTAGAAAATATATAGAAGCATACTTTGAAGATACAAAAAAAGTAAATCTTAAAGAAGAAGGAATGATAAGACCTAGAGCTACTGAATATATTGATGAAATGCAAGAAATTATCAAAAAACTTATTTCTGAAGGATATGCTTATGAAGCTGAAGGAGATGTATATTTTGAAGTAGAAAAAAATAAAGAGGGTTATGGTTGCCTTTCTCATCAAGATATTGGAAACTTAAAAGCAGGAGCTAGAATAGAAGTTAATGATATTAAAAAATCTCCTCTTGACTTTGCTTTATGGAAAAAAGCAAAAGAGGGAGAACCAAGTTGGGATTCACCTTGGGGAAAAGGAAGACCTGGTTGGCATATAGAATGTTCTGCTATGTCTAGTAAACTTTTAGGAGATGTATTTGATATTCATGGTGGAGGACAAGATTTAATATTCCCACATCATGAAAATGAAATAGCTCAATCAAGATGTAGCTCTCATCAAGAATATGCTAGATATTGGATGCACAATGGATATATCAATGTTAATGGAGAAAAAATGTCAAAATCTCTAGGAAACTTCTTCTTACTAAGAGAAGTATTAGAGCATTTTGAAGGAAGAGTTATAAGATTCTTTGTACTTGGAGCTCACTATAGAAAACCAATAGATTTTTCTAATAATGAATTAGAACAAGCTAAATCAGGATTAGAAAGAATAGATAATGCTGTAGAAAGATTAAGAGAAAAAATAAAATCAGGAGCTATAGATGGTGGAGATAACTTAGAGGGATTAAAATCATTTGTAGAAGAAACTGAAAAGAAATTTATAGAAGCTATGGATGATGATTTTAATACAGCTCAAGGAATAGGAGCTATATTTGAGTTAGTAAAAGAGATAAATAAATATGTAGATGTTGAAAAAGTATCTCAAGAAGGAATTAAAAACTTAGAACTTGCTGAAAAATATATAGAAAATATAATGGAAGAAGTTTTAGGAGTAACTTTAAAAACTCAAGAAAATATAGGAAACTTAACAACAGATTTAGTAGAATTCTTATTAGAAATTAGAAGAAAAGCAAGAGCTGAAAAGAATTGGGCTCTATCTGATGAAATAAGAGATAGACTTGGAGAAATGGGAATAAAAATAAAAGATGGAAAGGATAAAACAACATGGTCTCTATAAATTTAAAGGAGACTAATGGTCTAGTATTAGCTTACTTAGGTGACTCTGTATGGGAAACCTATGTAAGAGAACACTTTGTATTAAAAGGTTTTAATCTTAGAAATCTAAATAATAATGTAGTAAAACATGTAAATGCAAAAGCTCAAAGTGAAATTTTAAAAAAAATTTTACCAGAAGTAGATGAAAAATATCTTCAGATTATAAGTAAAGCAAAAAATGGAAATATAAAATCATTTCCACAAACTTGTACTATGATGGAATATAGAGAAGCCACAGGTTTTGAAGCTTATATAGCAGCTTTGTATATAGATGGAGAAATTGAAAAAATAAAAGAGATTATAAAAAATAATATAGGTTAGGTAATTAAAATGTTTAAAGATATAATATCTAACGAAGAAGCAAAAACTTTTTTAATTAATGAGTTAAAAAATAGAAAAGAAGAGGGAACTTATATTTTTTATGGAGAAGATAGAGAACTTCTTATGAAATTTGCTCTTGGATTTTCTAAGGCTTTAACTTGTAAAGAGTTGGAGTTTGATTTTTGTGATAAATGTGAAAGTTGTCTAAGAATGAATAGTTTAACTCATGGAGATTTAGAAATATTTGAAGATGAAAATGGAGTAAAAATAGAAGATATCAGAGAAATTGGACGGATTGCTTCAAGTACTACTTATGAGGGTGGTAATAGAATTTTTATAATTAAAGATTCTGAAAAATTAAAAAAGGAATCCTCTAATGCTCTATTAAAAATAATCGAAGAGCCAGAAAAAGGAAACTTTTTTATTTTACTTTCAAAAAATTTAGATTTATTACCTACTATAAAATCAAGAGCTACTATTTTAAAAATAAAAAATAGGAATCCAGAAGAATTAGGTGTAAGTTTAGATGAATATAAATTCTTTTTAGGAAAAGGACAAGAAATTGAAAAGTATCTTAAATATAATATAGATATTCAAAGTGGATTTTCTTATGAGAAGTTAGGAGAAAGTATTTCTAATTATTTAAAATTAAAGAAAGAATTTTTAGAAACTAAAAATTTAGAATTAGATAAAGAAATTTTAGAAAATAAGATAAAAATTTATAAAGGTTTAATAAATCTTTATAAAAATATAGATTATATAGATGTAGCTGAAAGACTTAGTTTAGGTGAGGAAATAGCTATTTCTTGTAATAATGATAAGAATATATCTTTAGAGATTTGTGATTATATTTGTCATTTTATAAAAGATTTTGATAAATTAGAAAAAATCATGGAAATAAAAAATAAAATCAAAGGAAATGTAAATTTAAAATTATTATTTAGAGTACTTCTACTAGAGTTATAAAAAATTCATAAAAACATAATAGTTATAATTTGAACAAACATCAAAAGTTCTAAAAGTGAAATTATGTAATAAAACTATATAAAAAAATATACAAAAAAAGAAAATTCAAAAAAAGTATTTACAAATATAAGAAAATGAGGTATAAAGTTAGCATAACGGGGATTAATTATGACAATTAAAAAACTTCAGATATAGGAGGATATTTATTATGAAAAAATTAGCATTATTATTAGCAGCATTATCAGTTGCATCAGTTTCTTACGCAAAAGAAGTTATGCCAGTAGCAGAAGTTGCTACAGAACCAGCAGTAGTTGAGGAAGTTAAAGCAGCTCCAGTATTAAGAGTTACATCTGTTGGACAATATATTGAAATAGACAATACTTCAAGTAATGGAACTAAACATACAGAAGATATAGGAGAAGCAGTTCATTTTGGAAACTATGTATCTTTAGCTTTAGGAGATAAATGGACATTTGATTTAATGGCTAGAAAATCTTGGACAGCAGATACAGATGATGGAATGCATTCAGATAACCACAGAATAGAATTAGCAGCTACTAGAGATTTTGGAAACTTTACATTAGGAGCTAAATGGAGAGGAGAATCTACTTATGACAGATTCTATATTCCAGTATCTTATAACTATGGAATGTTATCAGGATGGTTAACACCAGCTTATACATTTGTAAATGATGGACCAGTAGGAGAAAGTGGACAAGATTACTTCTATGTAGAAGGAGAGCCAGTAGCATTAACTTATGGACCAGTTACTTTAGCTTACTATGTTGAAGGATATGAATGGACAGGAGATGCAAATGAAGATGGTGTAGAAAGTGATTGGGCTCATCAAGTTAGATTAAGAGGACAATTATTCTCTACTGATAACTTCAGAGTAGGAGCAGAATATAGATATCAATTTGCTCAAGATGTAAAATATAAAAATGATAAAGATGGAGTAGAAAATAATAGACATATAGCTATATTAAATGCAGCTTATGATGTTACTGAAAACTTAACAATTGATGGATACTATCAATATGAATTTAATAAATATGATGAACATGAAAGAGCAGCTGTAGCTGATGACTACTATGGAGAATTCTATTTAGGATGGACATACAAATTCTAATTATAGAATTAGTCTAAAAAATTAATAATTAGGGAGAGAGTAATCTCTCCCTTTTTTATTGTAAAAATTTTAAATAAAATTTTATTATTAAGAAACAAAAAAGATTTTGAAATAAATTTTTAAAAAATTTTGGAATTAATTTTTTTAAATTAGAGTCTAGTTCCTTAAAAAATTTATAATAATAAATAATATAAAGAACTTAATATAAATAATAATATATAAATCATAAATAATAATTTCTTCCAAAATTTTATCTAAATTATAAAAACTATTTATAAAATTCAATTCAATAAAAAATTTAAAATAATAAAACTAACTTTTAAAAATAATTTTAATTATAATTTTTTTAAATAAATAGAAGTTTATAATAAAAAAATAATAAAATATTTATTTTATAAATAATAATCATATTTTTTGTAAATTATTTATTTTTTTTACAAAAATAAAATTTTATTTAGAAAAAAATGTTCTTATTTAGAAAAAAGGTACTATATGACCTTAGAAAAAAAAATTTGCTTTTCTTTGAAAAAAGATGTATAATTCAGATATAAGCATTGGTAATTGAAACATAAATTTTAATAAAGTAACATAAATATAAAAAATTTATATGTTTTTTTATTATGATTTATTTTGAAAATATAATCTAGGAGGAATTTAAATGAAAGTACTTTGTTATGGTGTTAGAGATGTAGAAAAACCATTTTTCGAAAAATTAGCTGAGAAATACAATCTTGATGTTACTTGTACTGGAAGTTTTTTAAATACTAAAGAAACAGCAGAACTTGCTAAAGGTTTTGATTGTGTAATTCTTAGAGCTAACTGTTTCGCCAATAAAGAAAATCTAGATTTATACAAAGAATATGGAGTTAAATATGTTTTAACTAGAACTGTAGGAACTAACCATATTGATGTTCCTTATGCAAAAGAATTAGGATTTAAAATGGCATTCGTTCCATTCTATTCTCCAAATGCTATATCAGAACTTGCTTTAACTCAAGCTATGATGTTATTAAGACATATGGCTTATACAACTCATAAAACAGGAGTAAAAAAAGATTTTACAGTTGATGCTGAGATGTTCTCAAAAGAAGTTAGAAACTGTACAGTTGGAGTTGTAGGATTAGGAAGAATAGGAATGACTACAGCTACTTTATTTAAAGGATTAGGAGCAACTGTTTTAGGTCAAGACTTATTCCCAAAAACAGGTGTAGAGCATATAGTTACTCAAGTTGAACTTGATGAATTATTAGCTAAAAGTGATATAGTATGTCTTCACTGTCCATACATTCCAGAAAATGGAAAAGTTGTTACAAAAGAATTTTTAGCTAAAATGAAAGAAGGAGCTATATTAATTAACGCAGCAAGAGGAGAACTTCAAGATGTTCCTGCTTTAGTAGAAGCTCTAGAAAGTGGACATTTAGCTGGATTAGGAATAGATGTTTTAGAAAATGAATCTACAGTATTCTTTAAAGATTTCAAAGGTGGAGATTTAGCTGACCCTATGGTAAATAAATTAGTAAATATGTATCCAAGAGTATTAGTTTCTCCTCATATGGGTTCTTATACAGATGAAGCTGTAACTAACATGATAGAAACAAGTTTCCAAAACTTATTAGAGTTTGAAGAAACTGGAGATTGTAAAAATAAAATAAAATAGTTTTTTAATATAAGTTTAAATAAAAAAAGTTTTGATTAAAGTTTTATACTTTTCAATTAAATCACGGAGGTAAAGAAAGATGGAAAAAGAATTAAACGTTTTTGAAATGGCCCAAGCTCAAGTTAAAAATGCTTGTGACAAATTAGGAATGGAACCAAATGTTTACGAGTTATTAAAAGAACCACAAAGAGTATTAGAAGTTAATATTCCTGTAAAAATGGATGATGGATCTATCAGAATATTCAAAGGATTCAGATCACAACATAACGACGCTGTTGGACCTACAAAAGGAGGAATCAGATTCCACCAAAACGTATCTTTAGAAGAAGTTAAAGCTTTATCTATTTGGATGACTTTCAAATGTTCAGTAACTGGAATCCCTTATGGAGGAGGTAAAGGAGGAATCATTGTTGACCCTTCTGAATTATCTCAAGGAGAATTAGAAAGATTATCAAGAGGATATATTGACGGAATATATAAATTAATAGGAGAAAAAGTTGACGTTCCTGCTCCAGACGTAAATACTAACGGACAAATTATGGCATGGATGGTTGACGAATACAACAAATTAGTTGGACATTCAGCTATAGGAACTTTAACAGGAAAACCATTAGATTTTGGTGGTTCTAAAGGAAGAAACGAAGCAACAGGATATGGAGTTGCTGTTACAGTTAGAGAAGCTGCTAAAAAATTAGGAATCGATATGAAATCTGCTAAAATAGCTGTTCAAGGATTTGGAAACGTTGGAGCTTTCACTGTTAAAAACATTGAAAAATTAGGTGGAAAAGTTGTAGCTATGTGCGAATGGTGTAAAGAAAAAGGAGCATATGCTATCTATGATGAAAACGGATTAGATTTCCAAGCTATGTGGGATTACAAAGCTAAAAATGGAAATTTAGTTGGATTTGCTAAAGAAATATCTGTAGATGAGTTCTGGGGAGCAGATGTTGACGTTGTAGTTCCAGCAGCTCTAGAAAAAGCTATTGACGCTCATCAAGCTGAATTAATTAAAGCTAAATTAGTTTGTGAAGCAGCAAACGGACCAATAACTCCAGCTGGAGACGAAGTATTAAATAGAAAAGGAATAGTTGTTACTCCAGACATCTTAACTAACGCTGGTGGAGTTACAGTTTCTTACTTCGAATGGGTACAAAACCTATATGGATACTACTGGGGAGAAAAAGAAGTTGAAGAGAAAGAAGATATCGCTATGGTTGACGCTTTCGAAGCTTTATGGAAAATCAAAGAAGAATACAATGTTACAATGAGAGAAGCTGCTTACATGCACTCAGTTAAAAAAGTTGCTGCAGCAATGAAATTAAGAGGATGGTACTAATCCTTAGTGTAACATCAAAGTTATATAAAAATTTAAGAGTTGGAACTTTGTTCCAACTCTTTTTTCGTCTTGCTTTTTATTGTAAAATTTACAAAAAAGTATAACTTATGTTATAATAAAATACTAATAATATTTATAGTATAAGGAAAAATAGTTATGAAAAAATTTGCAAGAAAATTAAAAAGAATAATTTTAAAAATAAAGAAAATAATTTCAAGAGAAGAAGTATTAAGATTAAAAAATGGTTATTTGATTTATGTGATATTAATTACAAAATAATAAAAAATAGAGAAAAAATGAATGAAGAACTTTTGAAAAATGGTTGTAGTAAAATAAGAGATTTGGAAAGAGAAATAGCTAAAAGAGGAGAAGTATTTTTTGTTGATTTTGGTTATGGAGTAGGTGCAGAATATAGATACAATCATTATTGTGTAGTTTTAAAGTTAGAGGGAAAGATGGCTATAGTAGTTCCTTTAACCTCTCAGAATAGTTCACATAATCAAAATTCACCTTTAGTAATAAACTTAGGAATTATAAATAAAATGCCAGGGAAACCAAAAAATAGTTATGCTTTGGTCAATCAAATAAGATCAATAAGTAGAGCTAGATTAAAAAGACCAATAGAAAGTAATGGAAAAAAATGTTATCCTAAGCTAAATGGAATACAATTGACTCAAATAGATAATGTTATTGATTTGTTAAAAAAATAATATTGAAAAAAATAAAAAAATATTGTATAATTATTATACATAAAGGTCCTTAGCGACAAGATGAAAGATTAGAAACCCATAGCGGTAAAGGGAGAGTAAGTTGCTCTCCCTTTTTATTGTAAAATTTACAAAAAAAGTATAATTTATGATATAATAACTCTGAATGATAAAATTTAATTTTCTAGGAGAGAAAAATGGCATTATTACATGTTGAAAATTTATATAAAGGTTTTTCAGGAGAAACTCTTTTTAAAAATATAACTTTTTCTATTGATGAAAAAGATAAAATAGGCGTTATTGGAATAAATGGAGCTGGAAAAACAACTCTTATAAAAATGTTATTAGAAGAAGAGGAAAATGATGTTGACCCAACTACAAATCAAAGGGGAATAATCAGTAAAAAAGGAAATCTTAAAATAGGTTATCTTTCACAAAATATAAATCTTAATCCAAATAATACAATTTTTGATGAATTGATGTTGGTATTTGGAAAAGTAATGGAAGACCATAAAAAAATTCAAGAACTTAGTTTAAGAATAAATATAGAACCTGAAAACTTTGATAGTATAATGGAAGAACTAGCAGTAGTAACTACTCGTTATGAACAAGAAGAAGGTTATGCTATAGAATATAAAGTAAAACAAGTTTTAAATGGATTAAGTATATCAGAAGATTTATGGCAACAAAGAATAGGAGATTTGTCTGGAGGACAAAAATCAAGAACAGCTCTTGGAAAAATTCTTTTAGAAGAACCAGAACTTTTAATATTAGATGAGCCTACAAATCATCTTGATTTATTAGCTATTGAATGGTTAGAAAAATTCTTAAAAGATTATAATAAAGCTGTAATGGTTGTATCACATGATAGATATTTTTTAGATAATGTTGTTGGAAGAATTTTTGAAATAGAAGGACATACTCTAAAAACTTATAAAGGAAACTTTACAGAATATACTATTCAAAAAGAAATTTATCTTTCAGGAGCTATTAAAGCTTTTGAAAAAGAACAAGAAAAAATTAAACAAATGGAAGAATATATTAGAAGATATAAAGCAGGAATCAAATCTAAACAAGCTTGTGGAAGAGAAAGTTTTTTAAATAGAATGGAAAAAATGGAAAATCCTGTTGTTAATGTTAGAAAGATGAAATTAAAATTTGATATAGAAAGACCAAGTGTTGACAGAGTTTTAAAAATAGAAAAATTATCTAAATCTTATGATGGGAAAAAAATATTTCAAAATTTAAATTTGGAAATATTTAGAGGAGAAAGAGTTGGTCTTATTGGAAAAAATGGGGTAGGAAAATCTACTCTTTTAAAAATTATAAATGGTATGGAAAAGGCTGATAGTGGAAAAATAACAATAGGAGATAAGGTTACAATAGGTTACTATGACCAAAATCATCAAGGATTAGATGAAAAAGTGAGTATTTTAAATGAGTTTATGTTTAATTATCCAATGAGTGAAGAGGATGTAAGAAGATTGGCTGGAGGATTTTTATTTCCAGAGGAAGATGTTTTTAAAATAATAGGTTCTCTTAGTGGGGGAGAAAAAGCAAGAGTAACTTTGATGAAACTTATTCTTAAAAAAGCTAACTTTTTAGTACTTGATGAACCTACAAACCATTTAGATATATATTCAAGAGAAGTTTTAGAAGAAGCTTTAGAAGATTATCAAGGAACAATATTAATTGTATCACATGACAGATATTTCTTAGAAGGAATAGTAAATACTATTTATGAGATAACAGAAAATGGTGCTGAAAAATTCAATGGTAATTATTCAGAATATTGTGCTAAAAAATCTAAAAAGCTTGTAGAGAAGTCTAATGAAAATGTAGTAAATAATTATGAAGAACAAAAAAAGATAAAAAATAGAATATCATCACTAGAAAGAAAATATGTAGAAACAGAAAAAAATATTGAAAAATTAGAAGAAAAAAAATCAAATTTAGAAAAAGAATATGAAATAGCTGGAAAGAAAAATGTTTTAGAAGAATTATTGGAAATACAAGAAAAATTAGAAAATATAGACTTAGAAATACTTTCTGAAATGGAAAAATGGGAAGAGATAGAAAAAGAACTAAAAAATTTAAAAAAAGCTTTGTAATTTTTAAAAAATGTGATACAATACTATGGCTATATAATTAAATTGACTTTTTCTCAAAAAAAGGTTATAATATTTAAGTTATATAATAAAAATTAAAAATATAAAAAATTTAAATCGGAAGGAGGGTAAAATGCCTACTCTAAATCAATTAGTTAAAAAAGGGAGACAAACATTAGAAGAAACTAGTAAATCTCCAGCATTACAAGGAAACCCACAAAGAAGAGGAGTATGTGTAAGAGTTTATACAACTACACCTAAAAAACCTAACTCAGCTTTAAGAAAGGTTGCCAGAGTAAAATTAACAAACGGACTTGAAGTTACTTGCTACATCCCAGGAGAAGGACACAACTTACAAGAACACTCAATCGCTCTTATAAGAGGAGGAAGAACAAAAGACTTACCAGGGGTTAGATACAAAATAATTAGAGGAGCACTAGATACAGCTGGTGTTAACAACAGAAAACAATCAAGATCTAAATATGGTATGAAAAAAGCGTAATAATTTAAGGAGGTGACACAGTTTAAATGTCAAGAAGAAGAGCAGCAGTTAAAAGAGATGTATTACCTGATTCAAGATATAATGATAAGGTAGTTACTAAAACAATAAATGCATTAATGGTAGATGGTAAAAAATCTTTAGCAGAATCTATATTCTATTCAGCTATGGACTTAATAAAAGAAAAAACTGGTAAAGAGGGGTATGATGTTTTCAAACAAGCTATGGAAAATATAAAACCTCAAATCGAAGTAAGATCTAGAAGAATTGGAGGAGCTACTTACCAAGTTCCAACAGAAGTTAGATTAGAAAGACAACAAACTTTAGCATTAAGATGGCTAAAAACATATACTAGAGATAGAAAAGAATATGGAATGATAGAAAAATTAGCAGCTGAATTAATTGCAGCAGCAAATAACGAAGGTGCAACTATTAAGAAAAAAGAAGATACTTATAGAATGGCAGAAGCTAACAGAGCATTTGCACACTATAAATATTAATTTTGTATTTTAGCGTAATTTAATTTAGGAGGAATAAACTAGATGGCTAGACAAGTTTCATTAGAAATGACTAGAAACATTGGTATCATGGCTCACATTGACGCTGGTAAAACTACAACAACTGAAAGAATTCTTTTCTATACAGGAGTTAACCACAACCTTGGAGAAGTTCATGATGGAGCTGCTACAATGGACTGGATGGAGCAAGAGCAAGAAAGAGGTATCACAATTACTTCAGCTGCTACAACATGTTTCTGGAAAAATCATAGAATAAATATAATAGACACACCAGGACACGTGGACTTTACTGTTGAAGTTGAAAGATCTTTAAGAGTTCTAGATGGTGCTGTTGCTGTATTCTCTGCAGTTGATGGAGTTCAACCTCAATCTGAAACTGTATGGAGACAAGCAGATAAATATCAAGTACCAAGAATGGCTTTCTTTAATAAAATGGACAGAATCGGAGCTAACTTCGAAATGTGCGTAAACGATATTAGAGAAAAATTAGGAGCTAATCCTGTACCTATTCAATTACCTATTGGAGCAGAAGATGCTTTTGAAGGAATTATAGACCTTATCGAAATGAAAGAAATCGTTTATATGGACGATAAAGGTAAAAATATAGAAGAAAGAGAAATCAGAGCTGAATATGCTGATAAAGCAGAAGAAATGAGAGAAGCTATGATTGAATCTATCGTTGAATGTGATGACGAATTAATGGAAAAATATCTTGGTGGAGAAGAAGTTTCTAATGAAGAAATAAAATCTGCATTAAGAGCAGGAACAATTGGAAACATGATAATTCCTGTATTATGTGGAACAGCATTTAAAAATAAAGGAATCCAACCTTTACTAGATGCAGTTACATTATACATGCCAGCTCCAACTCAAAAAGGAGTTATTAAAGGACATGAATATAAAAATGAAGAAAATGCAATAGAATTACCTATATCAGATGAGGCTCCATTTGCAGCTTTAGCATTCAAAGTTATGACTGACCCATTTGTAGGAAGATTAACATTCTTTAGAGTATATACTGGAATAGTTGAAAAAGGTTCTTATGTTCTTAACTCAACAAAAGGTAAGAAAGAAAGAATGGGAAGATTACTTCAAATGCATGCTAATAAAAGAGAAGAAATTGATGTTGTTTACTGTGGAGATATCGCAGCAGTTGTTGGATTAAAAGATACAACAACAGGAGATACTTTATGTTCAGAAACAAATCCAATAATTCTTGAAAAAATGGAATTCCCTGAACCAGTTATATCAGTAGCTGTTGAACCAAAAACAAAAGCAGACCAAGAAAAAATGGGAATTGCTTTAGCAAAACTAGCTGAAGAAGACCCTACATTCAAAGTTAAAACTGATGAAGAAACTGGACAAACAATTATATCAGGAATGGGAGAATTACACCTTGATATCATTGTTGACAGAATGAGAAGAGAATTTAAAGTAGAATCAACTGTTGGTAAACCACAAGTTGCTTATAGAGAAACTATTACTTCTGGAACTGAGCAAGAAGTTAAATATGCTAAACAATCTGGAGGTAAAGGACAATACGGACACGTTAAATTAAGAATCGAACCTTTAGAAGGAAAAGATTTCGAATTTGTTAACGAAATTACAGGAGGAGCTATTCCTAGAGAGTATATTCCTGCTGTAGAAAAAGGATGTAGAGAAGCTCTTGAAAATGGAGTTGTAGCTGGATATCCTTTAGTTGGAGTTAAAGTAACTCTTTATGATGGATCATTCCATGAAGTTGACTCATCAGAAATGGCATTCAAAATTGCTGGTTCAATGGCAATGAAACAAGGTGCTGAAAAATGTAAACCAGTTATTCTAGAACCTATGTTCAAAGTAGAAGTAACTACTCCAGAAGAATATATGGGAGATATCATCGGAGATATCAACTCTAGAAGAGGAATGGTTGGAGGTATGACAGACAGAAATGGTGCTAAAATCATTGATGCTAAAGTACCTTTATCAGAAATGTTTGGATATGCAACTGACTTAAGATCTAAATCTCAAGGAAGAGCAAACTACTCAATGGAATTTGAAAGCTATGTACAAGTTCCTAGAAATATTCAAGATGAAATTAAAGCAGCAAGAGGAAGATAATAATCTAAGCTTTATTTAGCTCTAAGGGATAAAATCCCTTAGAGTTGAAACTAAAATAAATAAAAAACAAAAAATGTAAATAATCTTAGGAGGAAAAAATGGCAAAAGAAAAATTTGACAGAAGCAAACCCCATGTAAACATTGGTACAATAGGACACGTTGACCATGGAAAAACAACAACAACAGCAGCAATATCAAAAGTATTATCAGACAGAGGACTAGCTGAAAGAGTAGACTTTGATAAAATCGACGTTGCTCCAGAAGAAAGAGAAAGAGGAATAACTATCAATACAGCTCACATAGAGTATACAACAGAAAAAAGACACTATGCACACGTTGACTGTCCAGGACATGCTGACTATGTAAAAAACATGATTACAGGAGCAGCTCAAATGGACGGAGCAATCCTAGTTGTATCAGCAGCTGATGGACCAATGCCTCAAACAAGAGAACACATACTATTATCAAGACAAGTTGGAGTACCATACATCGTAGTATACTTAAATAAAGCAGATATGGTTGATGACGAAGAATTATTAGAATTAGTAGAAATGGAAGTAAGAGAATTATTAACTGAATATGGATTCCCAGGAGATGAAGTACCAGTAATAGTTGGATCATCATTAGGAGCATTAAACGGAGAACAAAAATGGGTAGATCAAATAATGGCATTAATGGATGCAGTAGATAGCTACATTCCAGCGCCAGAAAGAACAATAGACAAACCATTCTTAATGCCAATCGAAGACGTATTCACAATAACAGGAAGAGGAACTGTTGTAACAGGAAGAGTAGAAAGAGGAATCATTAAAGTTGGAGAAGAAGTAGAAATAATCGGAATCAAACCAACAGCAAAAACAACAGTAACTGGAGTAGAAATGTTCAGAAAACTTCTTGATCAAGGAGAAGCAGGAGATAACATTGGAGCATTATTAAGAGGAACTAAGAAAGAAGAAGTAGAAAGAGGACAAGTATTAGCAAAACCAGGAACAATAACTCCACATACAGAATTTAAAGGAGAAATCTACGTATTAACAAAAGAAGAAGGAGGAAGACATACTCCATTCTTTACAGGATATAGACCACAATTCTACTTCAGAACAACAGATATAACAGGAGCAGTAAACTTACCAGAAGGAGTAGAAATGGTAATGCCAGGAGACAACATCACAGTAACAGTAAACTTAATTCACCCAATCGCAATGGAACCAGGATTAAGATTCGCAATCAGAGAAGGTGGAAGAACAGTAGCATCAGGAGTTGTTTCAGAAATCATCAAATAATAATAAAAATTATTAGAGATAAAAAAGGACTAAAGAAATTTAGT